>CBJMQH010000081.1:0-13906 GCA_966431825.1 uncultured Trinickia sp. | reverse complement strand
GGAAGAACCGGGCGCCGCTGTCGTGTCGATCTACGCGCGCGGCCGCGACTACCACAAGGTCATGCGTCAGCGGTTGCAGCAGCTGGCCGAGCGCATCGAAGCCGAGATCGGGGCGTTCGGCCACCGCGTCTTCACCGACTCGGCGCCCGTGCTCGAAGTCGCACTGGGGCAAAAGGGCGGTATCGGCTGGCGCGGCAAGCACACGCTGCTCATCGAGCGCGACGCAGGTTCGCTCTTTTTTCTCGGCGAAATCTACGTGGACCTTGCGCTGCCGACCGACGCGCAGACCGAGCCGGAGCGGGCGCGCCGCGAATCGGGGGCGCATTGCGGGCAGTGCACGCGTTGCATCGACGTGTGTCCCACGGGCGCGATCGTCGGGCCTTACCGTGTGGACGCACGGCGCTGCATTTCGTACCTCACAATCGAATTGAAAGGCAGTATTCCCGAAGCGTTGCGGCCGCTGATCGGCAATCGCATCTATGGCTGCGACGATTGCCAGCTTGTCTGCCCCTGGAATAAATTCGCCCAAGCGGCGCCTGTTGCGGACTTCGACGTGCGTCACGGTCTCGATCGGGCGACGCTTGTCGACTTGTTCATGTGGAGTGCCGACGATTTCGACGCGCGCATGCAGGGCAGCGCGATTCGCCGTATCGGCCATGAAAGGTGGCTGCGCAACATCGCGGTGGCGATGGGCAATGCGCTGCGCCTGGCTGGCAATGCCGCGGCCGCACTGCCGGGCGACGAGCGCGCGCGCATCGTGGCCGCGCTGCATGCGCGCGAGAACGATGCTTCGGCGCTCGTGCGTGAGCATGTGGCGTGGGCGTTGGCGGCAGCATGAGCGAAATCGATGAGGAGACTGTCATGTTCAACGCCGTCATCGAAGCGCCGTTCGGTAAGGTCGGCATCGAAACGGACGCTGCGGCGAGCGTCGTGACGGGCATCGTCTACCTCGCGCCGACTGTGCCGTGCGCCGCACCCGATTCACCGCTCGCCGCACGCGCGGCCGAGCAGATCGCGCGCTATATGGCGTGCGCAGCGGCGCCGTTCGATTTGCCGCTCGCGCCCGCGGGCACGCCGTTCCAGCAGCGCGTGTGGCAGGCGATTTGTGCGATCCCGCTTGGCGAAGTGCTGACCTACGGGCAGCTTGCGCAGCAGGTCGGCGGCGTCGCGCGTGCCGTGGGACAGGCCTGCGGGGACAATCCGTATCCGCTCGTGATCCCGTGTCATCGCGTGGTGGGCGCGAGCGGACTCGGCGGGTTTTCGCATCACGGCGGCGACGGGTACTATCCCCGCATCAAACGCTGGCTCCTTGCGCATGAAAGCCGGCAGCAGGCGTTGGGCTTTTGAATGCCGGTGCGGCGCCCTGGGGAATCTCTGTACTCATGACTGAACTGATGCAACCGACGATCGATGCGGCCGGCGAAGCGCTGATTGCGCAGAGCGTCTCCTCGATCGATGCATTCTGCGACGCGCTTTGGCTCGAACACGGGCTCGCGCGCAACTCGCTCGACGCCTATCGCCGCGATCTGCGGCTCTTTGCGCAATGGCTTGCCGGCAAGCACGGGCTCGGGCTCGATGCCGCGGGCGAGGCGCAGGTGAACGGTTATCTGGCCGCGCGAGCCGACGGCAAGGCGACTTCGGCGAACCGGCGGCTGTCCGTCTTTCGTCGCTACTACGCGTGGGCCATGCGCGAGCATCGTGCGGCGGCCGACCCGACGCTCAAGATTCGTTCTGCCAAGCAGCCGCCGCGGTTTCCGTCGACGCTTTCGGAAGGGCAGGTGGAAGCGCTGCTCGCCGCGCCGGACGTGGCAACGCCGCTCGGCCTGCGCGACCGGACGATGCTGGAACTGATGTACGCGAGCGGCCTGCGTGTGAGCGAGCTCGTGATGCTCAAGACCGTCGAAGTCGGCTTGAACGAAGGTGTCGTACGCGTGATGGGCAAGGGCTCGAAAGAGCGGCTCGTGCCGTTCGGCGAGGAAGCGCACGGCTGGCTTTCGCGCTATCTGCGCGATGCGCGGCCCGCGCTGCTCGGTGCGCGCGCGGCCGATGCGCTGTTCGTGACGGGGCGTGGGGAGGGCATGACGCGCCAGCAGTTCTGGAACATCATCAAGCGTCATGCGCGCGCGGCCGACATTCAGGCGCCGCTTTCGCCGCACACGCTGAGGCATGCATTCGCCACGCACCTGCTCAATCACGGCGCGGACCTGCGCGTCGTACAGATGCTGCTCGGCCATGCCGACATTTCGACGACGCAGATCTACACGCACGTCGCACGCGAGCGGTTGAAGACGCTGCACGCAGCGCATCATCCGCGCGGGTAAGGGCCGGCCGGTGCGGCTCCCGAGAACGGCTAGAATGCGGCCATGACCAAGACCAAACATGTTTCTCAGACGCCCGCGACGCAGATCCTGCGCCGCCATCAGGTGGCGTTCGGCGAGCATCCCTACGATTACGTCGAGCATGGCGGCACGGCCGAATCGGCGCGGCAGCTCGGCGTGGACGAGCACCATGTCGTCAAGACACTCGTGATGGAAGACGAGCATGCCAGGCCGCTGATCGTCCTCATGCACGGGGACCGCACGGTATCGACGAAAAATCTCGCCCGTACAATCGGGGCCAAGCGTGTCGAGCCGTGCAAGCCCGAAGTGGCGAACCGGCATTCCGGGTACCTCGTGGGCGGCACGTCGCCGTTCGGCACGAAGAAGGCGATGCCCGTCTATGTCGAGGCCAGCATTCTCGAACGCGATCGGATTTACCTGAACGGCGGCCGCCGCGGGTACCTCGTGAGCCTCGCGCCTTCCGTGCTGACGGCGCTGCTTGGCGCCAAGCCTGTCGAATGCGCGAGCGTCGATTGAATCGCGCCGAGCGGGCCCGCACTGTTTTGTAGAATGAGCGCCGCATGCGGTGCGCCGGCTTCTCTTGGGCGCTTCGTATGCGTTTTTCGGTTCGTTGACGCGGCGAGCTGCGCGCTTGGCGAATGCCCCTTATCGAAGAGTTCTTGCTATGGAAATTTTGATCGCTACCGTTGCCGCCTATCTGATCGGCTCGGTGTCTTTCGCCGTGATCGTCAGTGCGGCGATGGGCCTGGCCGATCCGCGCTCGTATGGGTCGAAGAACCCGGGTGCGACGAACGTGCTGCGCAGCGGCAACAAGAAGGCCGCGATCCTGACGCTCGTCGGCGATGCGTTCAAGGGCTGGCTCGCGGTCTGGCTCGTGGCGCGCTTCGGGCCGCGCTATGGCCTTGACGACACGGCCGTGGCGCTCGCGGCGCTGGCCGTGTTCCTGGGGCACCTCTATCCGGTGTTCTTCAAGTTCAAGGGCGGCAAGGGCGTGGCGACGGCGGCCGGTGTGCTGCTGGCGATCCATCCGGTGCTCGGGCTTGCAACGGCCCTGACGTGGCTCATCATTGCATTCTTCTTTCGCTATTCGTCGCTGGCCGCGTTGGTCGCGGCCGTGTTTGCGCCGTTGTTCGATGTTTTTCTGTTCGGCGCAAACCGCGTAGCGTGGGCCGTGTTCACGATGAGCGCGCTGCTCGTCTGGCGCCACCGCGGCAATATCGCGAACCTGCTGGCGGGCAAGGAGTCGCGCATCGGCGACAAGAAGAAGGGCGCGCAGACGAGTCCGGGCGCCGCGCAACCGCGCAAGCACTGACGGTGCGGGCGCCGGGTCGGCGACCCGCCGCCGCACTCGCGTCTAGTCGCGGAAGTTGTTGAAGTCGAGCGGCGTATCGGTCACGTCCTTGCGCAGCAGGGCGATGACGCTTTGCAGGTCGTCGCGCTTGGCGCCCGTCACACGGACGGCATCGCCCTGAATGCTGGCCTGCACCTTGATCTTGCTGTCTTTCACGAGCTTGACGATCTTCTTTGCCAGGTCTCCCGACACGCCTTTCTTCACGGTGACGACCTGCTTGACCTTGTCGCCGCCGATCTTCTCGATCTTGCCGTAGTCGAGAAAGCGCACGTCGACGTTGCGCTTGGCCATCTTCGACAGCAGAACGTCCTTGACCTGACCGAGCTTGAAATCGTCGTCGGCGTACATCGTCAGTTCGCGCTCCTTTTGTTCGACGCGCGCGTCCGACCCCTTGAAGTCGAAGCGTGTGGAGATTTCCTTGTTGGACTGCTCGATCGCATTCTTCACTTCGATCATGTTGGCTTCGCAGACGACATCGAACGACGGCATATTCGTTTCTCCCAGGCAAAAACGGGCGGTGCCGAGGGGGCACTCGCTATAATCATGGACTGACCGCCATTCTACCGACCCCATCCATCGAGCGAAATGCCATGCGCACCGCGCGAGCCGCGTCGGTCGAAGGATGGCGCTTCTTCGCCGCCAGAGGCGGTCCCACCGTTTTTCCTGCGCTCGTACGCTCATTGCCGATGTCGTTGCCTGACACCCCTCGCTTCGTTCCCGACTATCCGCTGCGCGCCCACAATACGTTCGGCTTCGACGTGCGCGCGCGCTTCGCGTGCCGGATCGAAACGCCGGCGCAATGCGCGGCCGCGTTTGCATGGGCACGGGAGTCGGGCCTCGACGTGCTCGTGCTCGGCGGCGGCAGCAATGTCGTGCTGGCGCACGATTTCGACGGGCTCGTCATGCTCGTCGCGCTCGCGGGCCGGCGCATCGTACGGGAAGACAACGAGGCCTGGTACGTCGAAGCCGCCGCCGGCGAAAACTGGCACGACTTCGTGGCCTGGACCGTCTCGCAAGGCATGCCCGGTCTCGAAAACCTCGCGCTGATCCCCGGCACGGTCGGCGCAGCGCCGATCCAGAACATCGGGGCCTACGGGCTCGAAATGGCCGAGCGATTCTCGTCGCTCACGGCGCTCGAACTGGCCACGGGTACGATTTCGACGTTCGATGCGGCCGCCTGCCGGTTCGGGTATCGCGACAGTTTCTTCAAGCGGGAAGGGCGAGCGCGTTTCGCGATCACGGCGGTTACGTTTCGTCTGCCGAAGCAATGGGTGCCGCGCGCCGACTATGCGGACGTGGCGCGCGAACTCGCAGCCCGCCAGCTGGCCCCCTCGCCACAGGCAATTTTCGATGCCGTCGTGGCCGTGCGCCGGGCGAAGCTGCCCGACCCGGGCACGCTCGGCAATGCGGGCAGCTTTTTCAAGAACCCGGTCGTCGATGCGGCGATGTTCGAAGCGCTGCGCGCACGCGAGCCCGAGATCGTGTCGTACCGGCAGGCCGACGGGCGCATGAAGCTGGCCGCTGGCTGGCTCATCGACCGGTGCGGCTGGAAGGGGCGCACGCTCGGCGGCGCGGCCGTGCACGAGCGGCAGGCGCTCGTCCTTGTGAACCGGGGTGGTGCGACCGGTCGGGACATCCTCGCACTCGCGCAGGCGATCATGAAGGATGTGCATGCGCGTTTCGGTGTGGAGTTGGAGCCCGAGCCGCTCGTCATTTGAAGCACCGCAGCCGCCAACAAAAAAGCGCCCCGAAGGGCGCTTTTTGCATGGGGCACGGAGGTGCCGGGCACGTCAATGATTGAGCTTGCCGAGCAGCAGGAACTCCATCAATGCCTTTTGCACGTGCAGCCGGTTTTCAGCTTCGTCCCAGACGACGCTTTGCGGGCCGTCGATGACTTCGGCGCTGACTTCCTCGCCGCGATGCGCGGGCAGGCAGTGCATGAAGAGCGCATCGGGATTCGCGCGGCCCATCATTTCGCCGTCCACGCACCAATCCGCGAAGGCTGCCTTGCGTGCTTCGTTCTCGGCTTCGAAGCCCATGCTCGTCCAGACGTCGGTCGTGACGAGATCTGCGCCTTCGCAGGCCTCGTTCGGATCGGCGAACTCTTCGAAGAACGGCACGCTCTGCGGCGCGACGAGCGCGCTGTCGAGCTTGTAGCCGGCCGGCGTCGAGACGCGCAGCTTGAAGCCCAGAATCTGGGCTGCTTCGATCCACGTGTAGAGCATGTTGTTTGCATCGCCGACCCAGGCGACCGTCTTGCCGCGGATTTCACCGCGGTGCTCGTAGAACGTGAAGATGTCGGCCAGCACCTGGCACGGGTGATATTCGTTCGTCAGCCCATTGATGACGGGCACGCGCGAATTTTCGGCGAAGCGGCGAATGATGTCCTGGCCGAACGTGCGGATCATGATGATGTCGACCATGCGGGAAATCACCTGCGCCGCGTCTTCGATCGGCTCGCCGCGGCCCAACTGGGTATCGCGCGTGCTCATGAAGACGGCATGGCCGCCGAGCTGGAAGATCCCGGCTTCGAACGACAGGCGCGTACGCGTGGAGTGCTTTTCGAAGATCATCGCCAGCGTGCGGTCGTGCAGCGGGTGATAGGTCTCGTAGTTCTTGAACTTGCGTTTCAGGATGCGCGCGCGTTCGAGCACGTACTCGTAGTCTTCGAGCGAAAAGTCTTTGAACTGCAGGTAGTGACGGATGGATTTGGCGGCCATGAAACAAATACGGCGGACTCACCCGGCACGATGCCGGACGGCGTCCGCCGTCAGTTGTGGTAACTGAAGGGCAGCATAAAGGATTTTTTTCCGTTTGACGAGCCGCGCGTCTTCTCGCGCGAGGCCGTCCGCACGCGCATACCCGAGGCCGTGCGGAAGGCTTGTGTGCAGTGCGGAAAAGGGTGCGCTGCGGTATAATTCGCGGGTTTTCTTGTGGCCCGGCGGGCAGACTTCGGGCAAGTCACATGGGTTTTTCTACATGGCCGAAGCAACGCACCCCGAGTATTTCATTCAAGGCATCACGACGGGCGGGAAGACGTTCCGGCCCAGCGATTGGTCAGAGCGCCTCGCGGGCGTGATGTCCTGCTATGGGCCCGGCGCGAAAGGGCCGAACGCTCGTCTGCAGTATTCCCTCTACGTTCGCCCGACGATGATCGGCGATCTCAAGTGTGTCATCCTCGATTCGCGCCTGCGCGACATGGAGCCGATGGCATTCGACTTCGTGATGAACTTCGCGAAGGACAACGATCTCGTTGTGACCGAAGCCTGCGCACTGCCCGACGATCACGGTGCGGTCAAGCCGCGCTGAGCAGCGCGCCATCCACACGCTGCATCACCACGCAAAAAAGCCCGCGAATGCGGGCTTTTTTGTCTTGCTTTTGTCTTGCAGCAGGGGGGGGGGCGCTGCCGGCACGCATGGCGGGAGCCATGCTTGACGCGAGCGTACGGGCGGCATCAAGCCCCGCGAAAAGCGGGGCATCGGCCGCCGGCGCGCTTACGCTGCGGCTTGCAGGCCCTTGATGGCTGCGGCCAGGCGGCTCTTGTGACGCGCTGCCTTGTTCTTGTGAACGATCTTCTTGTCGGCGATGATGTCGAGCGTCTTTGCCGATGCGCGGAAGACTTCAGCAGCCTTGGCCTTGTCGCCGGCTTCGATTGCCTTGCGGACAGCCTTGATTGCCGTGCGGTACTTCGAGCGCAGTGCCGAGTTGTGCGAGTTTGCCTTCGCGGCTTGGCGGGCGCGCTTGCGTGCTTGTGCGGAATTTGCCATGAGAGTTCCTTGTCCTGTACTGTTGCCGGTGCTCTGTGGACTCGATCCTTTCGAGCGCCGCGCTTGGGAATCCAACGATTCGATACAACCTCTGAGCGCGCTTCGCGGGCAAAACGCTGGGCCAGAGGCGCAAAAAACATCGGCGAAGCGGTGTTCGCGACGACCTGCCGCGAACACAGCGCACAAAGGCACTGCATGCCGCAGCTCAACCCACAGATCAACCTCGCAGCCGAACCTTACAGCTTACGGTTCAACCGCACTCGGTCGAGCCTTCGATCAACCTCAAATGGATCGAGGTTTTGTCGGTACGAGCTCGGGCGACCTTGGAAACGCGCGAGTATAGCAACAAAATCAGGTACATGGCAAGCGGGGGCTTCGGCGGCCCACTGAAAACGAAACCGGCTGGGGAACCGCCATGCGGCGCCCAAACAGGAAGGGCGGCCGGGCGGGCGGCCTGCGAGGGGGAGCGGCCAATTGCGTACGCTTTCCCGGTTCTGCCGGATCGCGCCCGTATAATGCGGCCCCATGAATCTATTCCGAGCCCTGCTGACGGTCAGCGGCTTCACGCTGCTCTCGCGCGTGACCGGACTGGTCCGCGAAACGCTGATCGCTCGCGCCTTCGGTGCGAGTGTGTATACCGACGCCTTCTACGTCGCCTTCCGAATCCCGAACCTGCTGCGGCGCCTCTCGGCCGAAGGGGCCTTCTCGCAGGCATTCGTGCCGATCCTCGCCGAGTTCAAGAATCAGCGTGGCCACGATGCGACGAAGGCGCTCGTCGACGCCATGTCGACGGTCCTTGCCTGGTCGCTCGCCTTGATCTCGCTCGCCGGCGTGGCCGGTGCGTCGTGGATCGTGTTCGGCGTGGCCTCCGGTCTGCGCGGCAACGGGCAGGCGTTCGGCCTGGCCGTGACGATGACGCAGATCATGTTCCCGTACATCGTTTTCATCTCATTGACGACGCTCGCCTCCGGCGTACTCAATACCTACCGCAGTTTCTCGCTGCCGGCGTTCGCGCCCGTGCTGCTCAACGTTTCGTTCATCACGGCGGCGGTGTTCGTGGCACCGCATATCAAAGTGCCGGTCTACGCGCTAGCGTGGGCGGTGATCGCCGGCGGGATCCTGCAGTTCGCCGTCCAGCTGCCCGGGCTGAAAAAGGTCGACATGACGCCGCGCATCGGCTTGAACCCGCGCGCGGCACTCGCGCATCCCGGCGTCAAGCGCGTGCTGCTCAAAATGGTCCCGGCGACCTTCGCCGTGTCGGTCGCCCAGCTGAGCATCATCATCAATACGAATATTGCGTCGCACCTCGGGGCCGGCGCCGTATCGTGGATCAACTATGCGGATCGGCTGATGGAGTTTCCGACCGCGCTGCTCGGGGCCGCGCTCGGTACGATTCTGCTGCCGAGCCTTTCGAAGGCGCACGTCGACGGCGACCCGCACGAGTATTCCGCCTTGCTCGATTGGGGGTTGCGCGTGACGTTTTTGCTCGCCGTACCGAGCGCGCTCGCGTTGTTCTTCTTCGCCGAACCGCTGACGGCCACGCTGTTTCACTATGGCCACTTCGATGCGCGTGCAGTCGTCAAAGTCGCTCAGGCGCTCGCGGCATACGGTGTCGGCCTCACGGGGCTGATCCTCATCAAGATCCTGGCGCCGGGCTTCTACGCGAAGCAGGACATCAAGACGCCCGTGAAGATCGGCGTCGGCGTGCTTGTCGTCACGCAGCTTTCGAACCTCGCGTTCGTGCCCATCTTCGCGCACGCGGGGCTCACGCTGAGCATCGGGCTCGGCGCTTGCGTCAACGCGTCGTTGTTGTTCATCGGTTTGCGCCGGCGCGGCATCTATACGCCGTCAAGCGGATGGATGCGATTCTTCGCTCAACTCGTCGGGGCGTCGCTCGTGATGGCGGGTGCAATGCACTGGTGTTCGATCAGCTTCGACTGGGTCGGATTGCGTGCCCAGCCGCTCGAGCGTGTCGCATTGCTTGCTGCCTGCCTTGTGCTGTTTGCCGCGCTATATTTCAGTATGCTTTGGCTGATGGGCTTCAAATACGCGTACTTCAGACGGCGAGCCAAGTGACGGTCACATGACATCCGTTCTCGATTACTTTTCGACCCTCGTTGCCGACGACGACAGCCTGCCGCTCACCGAAACGGCGCTCTCGCTCGCGCAAGACGCCTATCCGGACCTCGACGTGCAGGGGACGCTTGCCGAGATCGACGAGATCGCGCTGCGGCTTGCGCGTCGATTGCCCGCGAACGCCAGCCAGACCGAGAAAATCGGGGCGCTGAACCGTTTCTTCTTCCGCGAGCTGGGGTTCGCCGGGAACCTGAACGACTACTACGATCCGGACAACAGCCATCTGAATATGGTGCTCAAGCGCCGCCGCGGGATCCCGATTTCGCTGGCGGTGCTGTACCTGGAACTCGCCGATCAGGTTGGTGTGCCGGCGCGCGGCGTGTCGTTTCCGGGGCACTTTCTGCTGCGCATCACGCTCGCCGAAGGCGATGTCATGCTCGATCCCACGACGGGCCAGTCGCTTTCCGAAGCGCAGATGGTCGACATGCTCGAGCCGTATCTCTCGCACGCGGAAGAGTCCATCGGCAATGCGCTGCGCATGCTGTTGCAGCCGGCGACGCATCGGGAAATCGTCGCGCGTCTGCTGCGAAACCTGAAGGCGATCTATGTGCAGAGCGAGCGCTGGCAGCGGCTGCTCGGTGTCCAGCAGCGGCTCGTGATCCTGCTGCCCGAGAGCATCGAAGAGGTGCGCGACCGCGGCTTCGCTTACGCGCGACTCGATTACCTGCGGCCTGCGCTCGAAGATCTCGAGCGCTATCTGGGCGACCGTCCCGATGCCGAAGACGCGACGGCCGTCGAAACGCAACTGCACGAGTTGCGTCAGCGCAGCGAGTACGGCGGCGGCTGAGGTCGCCGGCCTTCGGCGCGTCGCCGACAGCGGGCCGGCGACGGTCGTCGCGGCCGTTATTTCGCCTGCATGCGGATCGCGCCGTCGAGGCGAATCACTTCGCCGTTGAGCATCGTGTTTTCGAAGATTTGCTTAACGAGCATCGCGTATTCGGCCGGCTTGCCCAGTCGCGGGGGGAACGGCACCATCGCCCCGAGCGAATCCTGCACTTCCTTCGGCATGCCGAGCAGCATCGGTGTCTCGAAGATGCCGGGTGCGATCGTCATGACGCGAATACCGTTGCGGGACAGATCGCGGGCCACAGGCAAGGTCAGACCGACGACGCCGCTTTTCGATGCGGCATAGGCGGCTTGGCCGACTTGGCCATCGAACGCGGCAACCGAGGCCGTGTTGACGATCACACCACGCTCGCCTTGCGCGTTCGGCGTGTTCTTCGACATGGCGGCTGCGGCGAGGCGCAGCATGTTGAACGTGCCGATCAGGTTGATCTCCACCGTGCGGCGGAACGTGTCGAGCGGGTGCGGCCCCTCTTTCCCGACCGTTTTGGCCGCCGGCGCCACGCCGGCGCAGTTCACGAGCCCGCTGAGCGTGCCGAGCGAGGTTGCAGCAGCAACGGCCGCCGTGGCGTCCGCCTCGCGGCTCACGTCGCACTTGACGAACGCGCCGCCAAGTTCCGCGGCAAGCGCCTGCCCTGCTTCTTCATTCAGATCGGCGATCACCACCTTGCCGCCCGCTTCGGCGAACATCCGTGCGCTCGCCGCGCCGAGACCCGATGCGCCGCCCGTGATGAGAAATGCGTTGCCGAGCAATTCCATGTCTTCTCCTTCGTTTCCCTAGGTTGTGCCTTGGTCTTTGTCTCAATGACGATCGGCCGGTAAGCCGAAGCCGTCGATTCTAATCGTTGCAGCGATAAAAAAACCCGCCGGGTAGGGCGGGTCTTCCTGAGTTGCGCGAAGCGTATCGGTACGCCAGTCGTGCGTCTTACTTCAACGCATCGAACACGCGCTGACGGATCTCGTCGACCGAGCCCAGGCCCGAGATGCGCCGATATGCGGGCGCTGCCAGACCGTTTTCCACACCGCGCGATGCCCACTGCTGGTAGTAGTCGACGAGCGGCTTCGTTTGCGAGACGTAGACGTCGAGACGCTTCTTGACCGTTTCTTCCTTGTCGTCGTCGCGCTGGATCAGCGCTTCGCCCGTCACGTCGTCGACGCCTTCGACCTTCGGCGGATTGAACTTGACGTGATAGGTGCGGCCCGATGCCGGGTGCGTGCGGCGTCCGCTCATGCGCTCGATGATCTCGTCGAACGGCACGTCGATTTCAAGCACGTAGTCGATCGCGACACCGGCTTCTTTCATGGCTTCTGCTTGCGGCAACGTGCGCGGGAAACCGTCGAACAGGTAGCCGTTCGCGCAGTCCGCTGCCTGCAGGCGTTCCTTCACGAGGTTGATGATCAGCGCGTCGGGCACGAGTTCGCCCGCATCCATGAACCGCTTTGCTTCGACGCCGAGCGGGCTGCCGGCCTTCACGGCCGCACGCAACATGTCACCGGTGGAAATCTGCGGAATCCCGAATTTTTCCTTGATGAAGTTTGCCTGGGTGCCCTTGCCTGCGCCCGGGGCGCCCAACAGGATCAAACGCATGGTGTTATCTCCGATTCGTATGTGAATGCTGCGGCGCGGAAATAAATCGCATCGGCAGGTGCGTCGCAAGGCTCGCGCAATGCGTCTCCGAGCGCCGGGGGCAACGCAGACGTCTGAACGACGCGAGCGGGGCGGGCGGCAAAGGCAAACGAACGGGAACGGGTGAGCCGACGACGGGTGCGAAACCGACTATTGCGAAATATTCGCGCAATCGGCCCCGATTATGCCATGCATCCTCACGGCGCCGAGCGGAAAAGCGTGCGCACACGCGCAAGATCGGCCGGTGTGTCGACCCCCGGTGCCGGGGCTTGCGCCGTGACAAGCACCGCAATTCGTTCGCCGTGCCACATCGCGCGCAGTTGCTCCAGCGCTTCCGCCTGCTCGATCGGCGACTGCGTCAGCGCGGGGTACGTCCGCAGGAATCGCGCGCGATAGGCGTAAAGCCCGATATGCCGGTAGACCGTGGCTGCCTGCGGCGTGGGCATGGCAGCGGTGTCGATCGCGCCCGGGCCGCAATGCGGCTGATAAGCGTCGCGCTGCCAGGGGATCGGGGCGCGCGAAAAGTAGAGTGCGGTGCCGCGCGCGTCGAGTACGACCTTCACCACGTTCGGGTTGAAGATCTCCGCCGGATCGGTGATCGGGTGGGCGGCCGTCGCAATCGCGCAGTCGGGATTCGCTGCCAGGTGCGACGCTACGTCGCGCACGAGCGCAGGGTCGATCAGCGGCTCGTCGCCCTGCACGTTCACGACGATCGTGTCGTCGCTCCATTGGAAGTGTGCGGCGACCTCTGCGAGGCGATCCGTACCGGACGGATGGTCGGCGCGCGTCATGATCGCTTCGATGCCGTGTTCGCGCGCCGCATCGAGTACGCGCTGCGCGTCCGATGCGATCAGGACACGGGTGGCCCCCGACTCGCGCGCGCGCTCGGCCACGCGTACCACCATGGGCCGGCCTCCGATATCGGCAAGCGGTTTTTCCGGCAGACGGGTCGAAGCGAGGCGTGCAGGTACGACGGCGACGAAAGACGGAGCGTCGAGGCGGGCGGTGTCGGTCATGAGTCGAGCGCGAGGGGAGGCCACGAAGAAGAAAGCCGGGCAGTGTGGCCTTTTGCGCGGCCCAGGAGCCAATACGGGGTGCGGCCGCGCGGCAGCGAGGTCAGGCGGGCCGGTTCGGGTCCACGGGATCGAGGGGCGTACCTTCGACCGTTTGGCGCGCTTCGTCGACGAGCATGACGGGAATGCCGTCGCGGATCGGGTAAGCGAGCTTGTCAGCGTGGCAGGTCAGTTCCTGCTGGGCGCGGTCGTAGCTGAGCGGACCCTTGCAAATGGGGCATACGAGAATTTCAAGCAGGCGAGCGTCCACGAAGTTTCTCCACAACCAGAGCGATGAGGCGGCCGGGCAACGCGGCTTCGACCGGGACGACCCAGATCCGCGCGTCACGCGAAGCGTTCAATTTTACCGCATCCTTCTCGGTGATCAGGATCGAGTCGGCCGCTGCGTCGACGAACGGGTCGTCGCGAAACGCGTAGTGGTCCGGCAGCGCCAGCGTGGACGGGGTGAGGCCGGCCGCGCGCAGCGTCGCGAAAAAGCGCTCCGGTGCGCCGATGCCGGCCGCAGCCAGCACGCGCTCACCGGCGAATTGTGCAAGCGGCCGGCGGCGCGTCGGGTCGGTCAGCTGCCAGGCGTCGCCGGGTGCAAGCGTCAGGGCGAACGTATCGGGCCAGGGCGGCAGCGAGCGATCGAACGGATTGTTCACGAGCGTTGCGTCGCGGCGGCGCGAAAGCGGTTCGCGCAGCGGCCCTGCCGGCAGCAAGAAGCCGTTGCCGGCGAGCCGCTGATCGAACACGACGAGTTCGACGTCGCGAGCGAGACGGTAGTGCT
>CBJMQH010000080.1:0-14020 GCA_966431825.1 uncultured Trinickia sp. | reverse complement strand
GCGCCGGTGCGCGCGCGCATTTGGGGCAACTCGTCATGCAAAGCGCGAGCGATGCCGAGGACTTGCGCATGTCGCTCTTCGGCACCGGCGGCTCGGCCCGCGTACCGGCGACGGTCGCGCTGCGCGAGCTGGCACCCGATAACTTCTATCGCGTGCTCGCCGATGGCCGCACCCTGGGCGTGCTGACCTGCACGGTTCTGTTCGGGATGGCGATCGCGACACTCTCGAGCGCGCAAAGCCGCGTTCTGCACAACGTGTTCGAAGGCATCTACCGCACCTTCGAGCTCATCATCGAGCATGCGAATCTCCTTTTGCCGGTGCTCGTGTTTGGCAGTGCTGCGCATGTGGCCGGGCAAACGAGCACGGCAACGCTCGGTGCGATGAGCGGGTTTCTGCTGTGGTTCTTGCTGGGTGTCCTGACATTGTCCGCGGCTGCGGTGGCCGCGATCGCGGCGCGGGCGCACGCGCCGCTTTTGCGCGTGATGAGCGCGCTCAAACCGCCGATGCTGGTCGGACTGACATCGGGGAGTGCGACGGCAACCATTGCGCACACCATCGAAGCCATGAGCACGCGGCTCGGCTTCAGCCGCGGTGTGGCTGAGCTCGTCGTGCCGTTCGGCGCCGTCTTCGTACGGGCAGGCTCGGCACTCTATTTCGCGTTGGCTACGCTGTTCGTCGCCAATCTGTATGGCCGCTCGCTCGGTGCCGGCGATATCGCCATGGTCGCCGCTGCCTCCACGTTTGCGGCATTCGTCTCGGCCGGGCGCAACGGCGTGGCGGGCATCGGGTACGCAGGGCTCGTGTTGTCGACGTTGCAACTTCCGATCGAAGCGGCCGGCGTGCTGTTCGTCGCCGTGGATCTCATTTGCGAGGGACCGCGCAATCTGCTCAGCCTGCTTTCGGTTTGTCTCGTCGTGGCGCTCGTCTCGGCGGGGCTGCCGACGGAACGCACGGCGCCAACCGAAGGACGCAGCATGCCGCAACCCGACGCCGTGTTTCGTCTCGTGTTCACGCGCATCCAACTCGCGCTGGCGTCGGCATGTGTCGTGACGGTCGGGCTGCTGATCGTGATGATGGGCATTGGAGTGGGCGCGAAATGACAAACCGCCAATCGGTATCGACGCCCGCGGCAGCCGTGCCGCGCACGGACCGCCGCACGCCGACGACGGAGCGCATCCGCCGGCTCGCCGTGTGGTGCCTGTGTACCTGGGTCGTGACGGTCCTCACCGCGTGTGCCATGCCATCGGTTCTCAGTTTCAAGGGCGACAAGGTGAAGTGGGACGTGCTCGCCTTCAGCGCCAGCGATGACGTGAACAACAACAGCCCCGTGGCCGTGGACGTCGTGTTCGTGACGGACGAGGCGATGCTTGCGCGCATTGCCGAGCTGCCGGCTTCGAAGTGGTTTGCCGGCCGCGCCGATCTCGTCAGTACGTTTCCCAAGAGCCTGCGCTATCGGAGCTGGGAATTCGTGCCCGGGCAGCGTCTCGATATACCCGGCGACAGTTTCGACCGTCCGCGTGTCGCAGCGGCTTTTATCTTCGCCAACTATGGCGGTCCGGGCGCACACCGCGTGCGGATCCAGCAGTTCAGCGGCCGGCTTGCCGTGCGGCTCGACGACACCACGCTTTCCGTTTTGGCCGTGAAATGAATTCATGTCAGCTCTCCATCGATCCACGCGATCCGAGCGATCGTCCGGCCGCGCGCGAGCGCGCGGGCGCAGCGCGTCCGTCATTCTCTCTTCGGAGCGACAAGCATGAGTGAGGCGGTTCAACCGATCGTCGATCCGGTCGAGTGGTTCGAGGGCATGCTGCTCGCCCCGCAGCATTTCCAGTTGATGAATGCGCGCGTCGACTCGCTCGTCGCATGGCATACGCTGGCCGCGGCCCCGTTCAGCTGGGGCGTGCGCCGGCTGGTCTTCGATCACGGCCTGCTGCCGGCCGGTGTGCTGCGCGTGCTGGCGCTCGACGCGATCATGCCGGACGGTACCGCCGTCACCTACTGCGCGGAGTCGAGTCAGCAAGGCCGGCTCGAGTTGTCGCTCGAACCGTTTGCGCAGGCGCTGGCCAACGGCCCGATCGACTTCTATCTGACGCTCCCCGTCAGCGCTTGCGCAGGACACGATGGCGAGATGCGCCGCTTCCGATCGACGGCCGGTGTGCCGGTCGAGGACGTCGTGTCGCAGGCGCCGCCCGCGGACATCCCGCGCCTCGTGCCCGAGCTCGGGCTGACGGCGGGCGAGCTGCCCTCGGCGATGTACGTGTCGCTGCGGCTGGGTTCGGTGTACCGCGATAACGAGGTGGTGCGGCTTGGCGAGCGCTTGCCCCCGCTTGTCGAAATCGCCCGTGACAATCCGCTGTGGACGACCGTCTCGGCGCTGCTTGGGCAATTGCGCGGGAAGGCGGCGTTCGTCGCGCGGCAGAGTGCGATTCCGTCGTCGAAGACCGAAGATCGGCTCACGCAGCTCGAACTGAAAGACCGGTTGCGCAGCCTCGTCGCGGCACTGCCGCTCGCCGAAGCGACGCTGCGCACGCCCCACCTGCACCCGCTCTCGCTCTATCTGGCGCTTGCCTCGCTAAGCGGCTCGCTGAGCATGCTGATGCCCACCGGGCTCGCCCCGATCCCGCCCGACTATGACCACGCCGATCCGCTCGCTGTATTTACGCCATTGCTGCGTTCGCTGCGCGATGCGATATCCGAAGTGAGCGAAGGCTATCGCGAGCGGAAATTCGAATTCCGTCATGGCGCATTCGAAATCGCGTTGCAGCCGGAGTGGGTCGGCGAGCGGCTGGTGGTGGGTTTGCGCGGGCAATCCGATCGCGATCTGCGCGCTTGGATGGAAGGTGCAACGGTTGGTTCGCAATCGGTCTATCCGTCGCTGCGCAGCCGTCGCGTGCTCGGCGCCGAGCGGCGTGTGGTGGACCATGCCGAAGAACTCGGCCTGCGCTCCGGCTCGGGCTATCTGCTCTTCGAAATCGACGCGCATGCGTTGCTCGTGCGCGCCAGCGAGACGCTCGTCGTCGGCAATCTGAACGAGAGCGCGAGCGTGCAACGGCCGCTGGAAATGCTGCTGTTCGTAAAAGGTTGAACGTCAAGGAAACACAGGCCGAAGATGGCACGCAATCTACTTGAACACGAAGAGAACGACATCGTCATGGTGCAGTTCCGTCTCTTCGTCGATGAACTGACGAGTGCGCAGCGCCGCATTTCGGAAGCGCCCGACGCCACGCCGGAGCTTGCGGCTCAGCGCATGAGCCGTCACCTGCTGAACCTGCTCGAAATCCAGACGTTGGAGTCGCGCCGTCAGAGCACGCGCTTCGACCTCGAAAACCTGGCCGATGCACGGTATCTGAAAGCCGTCCTTGCCGACGAGTTGCTGCTGAACACGCCTTGGACGGGCCGCGAGTGCTGGACGGGGTGCCTCCTCGAATCGGAGCTCTATCGGACGAACGTGGCGGGAGACCTCGTGTTCCGCAAGATCGAGCAACTGCTGTCGGACCGCGAGCCGTCGCGTCGCGATATCGCGCGGCTCTTTCTCTTCGCGCTGGCGATGGGCTTTCAGGGGCGGTTTCGGGGCACGGACGCAGCCGCGCAACTGCGCAGCTATCGTGAGGAGCTCTACGAATTCATTTATCAGCGGCGCGCCGATCTGGGGGGCAGGGACCGGCTCCTCGCCCAGGCGGCGTACACCAATACGATTTCGCACATCGCACCGCGCAAGCTCCCCACCGTGAGCCGGTGGAGCGCGATGGTCGTGCTCGCCGCGGTCACGCTGCTGGCAGTCTCGGAGCTGCTGTGGCTTTGGCAGTCGTGGCCGGTGAGACAGGCGCTGCGCGGCGACGGCATCGAAAGGGTGAGCCCATGAGCCCCGCGCGCCACCTGCAACCGTTCGGAGTACGCCGATGCTGACGAGCAACCTGTTCCTGCTCTCGCTCGCGGTGCTCATCGTCGTCGCGTGCACGGTGCTTGGGATCGTCGTCTATTTCGCGGCGCACGGTGACAAGAACAAGGCCACGGGCGAGCGCAAGATCGTCAGGATGCGGACCGATTCCCTGCGCAATGCGTTCCGCCAGGCCGTGGAACTCATTGAAGGCAATATCGCATCGCGGGCCGAACGTTATAACGTGCCGTGGATTCTCGTGCTGAACGAAGGCGACGATCCGCGCGCGCTGCCGATCGCCCAATCGGGCGTGGCAAGCGTGCTCAGTTCGGATGCGGCTACGCCGGCCGCGACGCAGGGCATTGCGTGGCAGTTTTTCGACCGCGGCATTGTCGTCGACATCAAGACAGCCTACCTGGGTTCTCCCGATGAGGACACCGAAGAGAAGCCCTGGGACGAGTTCCTGAGCCTTTGTCGAAACTATCGACCACAGCGGCCGTTCGATTCCGTCGTGGTGACGGTGCCTGCCGCGATGCTGCTCGCGCAGCACACCGACGCGCGGCTCGAACTCGTGCGACACGCGAAGCTGGCTCACCGGCGGCTCTGGCTTGCGCAGAATCGCTTCGCGATGCGCTTCGCGTTGTACGTGGTCGTGACGGGCTGCGAATCGCTCGCAGGCTTCGGCCCGTTCGCCCGGGCGTTGCCCGAGCCGCTGCGCGCCAGCATGCTCGGTTGGTCTTCGCCCTACGACCTGTCTGAGACCTATCAGGCGAGCTGGGTCGAAACTGCGATGACGAGCATCGAGCGCTCCGTATCGGACGCGAGCGCCGAACTGTTTACGCTCGATACGGGCCACCTCGACGCGCGCGAGATGCTGCTGTTGCCTGCGCGCATCGACGCGATCCGCGCGCAGTTGCAGGTCTACCTCGATGAGTTGCTTCGGCCGAGCGCATACCATGAGCCGTTTTTCTTTCGAGGCATCTATCTGACGGGCGATACGAGCGAGATCGGCGATGCGGGTGCCTACGCGCGTCCGCTCGCCGGTGGCCCGGAGCGGGAAGCCGGCGCCGATCCGTATGGCCGCGGCGAGGAGCCCTATCTGCCCGGCGGCGGCAATGACGTAGCGGACGAACTCGACGGCGACGCGGCATATCCGGCTGCGGGCGAGGCGGGCCGTCGTCGTGACGCGGACCGCTTGCCTGCCGGCGACCTGATGCTGCAGCCGGCTTTCCTGCGCGACTTGTTCGAGAAAAAGATTTTCGTCGAATACGGTCTGACCCGGCCGTCGCGTTCGCAGCACCTTGCACGACCGCTCGTCAATCGTGCGTTGCATTGGGGCACGCTCGCGCTGCTGGGCGGCTGGGGCATCGGGCTCGCGGTGGCGACCGTGCAATTGCATCACCGCAATGCGACGCTCGTCAGCGCCCTGGACGATCTGCAAAAGGGCGCACAGGAACGCGCGTCGGCCGAGCATGGCGGCCAGCCGTTGCCCGCCGATTGGTATCGGCGCCACGCGCTCGCGCTGATTGGCGTCAACGATCGGCTGCATTCGGGCCTCGATTGGTCGGTGTTCATGCCCGGTTCGTGGAGCGTGGTCGACGATCTCGACGAGCGCGTCCGACAGCGCTTCGCACGCGAATTCGGTGCGGTTGTCGTGACTGCGCTCGAGCGTGAAATGCTCGCACGCGTCGGGACGTTGGCAGGCATCGCGCGCGATCCGGGTACCGGCCAGCTGATCGTCGGCGACGATTGTGCGGCGCCTTTGGTGGCGGGCAGCGACGCACGCGGCGCAGACAGCCTCGCGATCGAGGACGCGCCGGCGATGCGCGCGTTGCAGCGTTACGTGAGCGAGGTCGATCGGCTCGACGTGGCGCTGGACGCCATGCAGCGTTTGCAGCGGCCGCGCGAGGCCAATGCCGATGCGCTTCGCGTCGCCGTGCAATACGCGTTCGGCGCGCAATTGCAGGGCGATGTAGCCGCGAGTCTGCCGTACTTTTATCGCAACGCGGACGGTCGCGATGCCTATGCGGCCGACGGCGCGGGCGGCATCGATGTAACGGTCGTGCAACAGGCGTTGCGCTGCGCGTTCGACAAGGGGGCGCAGCAGCTCGACGAGGCGGTTTTCACGAGCAACCCGTTGCTGAATGCAGAACGCGCAATCGTGAGCCATCTCGGCGATTTGTCGGTGAACGAGAACGGCGGGGCGGATTTCGCGCAGCTCACGGGCGACTATCGGGCCATTGCAACCGGCATCGGGGCGCAGCAGGATCTGCTCGCGTCGGGCAAAGGCGGCTGGATGCGGCAGACGCAGTTCGTTCCGGGACCCGTCTACGATCGCACGCTCGCGCTGGCGGCCCAAAGCCGCTTCATCGGCCCGGACGTGGTGGCCCATGCGCGCTCGCGTGCCGACAGCGCTTTTCAGGCCTTCAGAAGCGAGTTCGCGTCGCGTTTCGGCGGTGCCGATGCAGGCGTCGGCTGGTCGGACAAGGAGGCGCGCTATGCGGTCGCGCCGGCGCGGCTCGCGCTGCGCGACGGTTTGTCGAAGCTGCTGAACCAGCCGTTCATGGTTGCGTCGCGCGATCTCTCGCTGCCAACGATCGCGGAAGGCTCGATCTTGACGTGGGACCACGCGCAACTCGATCAGGCGCTCGCGATTGCGGAGGCCCGCAAGCGCTTTATGGCCGAAGGCCTTGCTGCGATTCCCGACACGATCAGGCCCGTCGTGGCACAGGCACTCGACGTTCAGTTCGCCCGGCTGATCCTCGATCAGGTGGCTGCCGCCGCCGTCGCTTCGCCGGCGCAGGGCGAGCCGGACGGCGTCGCGTTCGATGCCGCGCGGGGCCGCCTCGTGAGGATCCGCGCAGCGCTTGCCGAGATGAATGCCGCGTCGCAGACGGCCGATCTCGACGCATTGACGTCGCGCGATGCGCTCGAACATCTGCGCCTGGTGGACGAAGCGCTGACACGTGCCGAGCTGTATGCGACGCGCTCCGCGGATACCGTGTCGGGCGGCGGGGCGGCAGCGCCGGTGCTTGCGGCGTTCGGGATGGCCGATCCGGCGCAGCTTGGCGGCTATCTCGACCAGCAGGCGGCACGTGTTGCGGCGCTGGGCAAAGCGGCGGCGTCGTATCTTTCGGCGCTCGGTCCGACGGAGGCGACATCGCTGCTCGCGCAACGCTGGCAGGCGATCGAGCTCGATCTGGGCCGCTATCAGCTCAAGAATCCGAACAGCAGCCTGCTGATGCTGGAGCAGTTCGTGAAAACGGTGGCGGCCGATGCCCGAGGCGGCGACTGCATCGGAAGGTTCCCGCCGCGGCCTTCGGCGATGGGGCAGGGCGACTACTTCACGTCGGTCCATATGCGGCTCTACGACAGCTTGCTCGCACGCTGCGGCCGCAGCTACAACGCGGAGTTGCGCCAGCAGTGGGATGGGTTCGCGTCGACCTTTAACCAGTACGTAGCCGGACATCAGCCGTTCGGTGTGCCTGCACGGCTTGGCCGGGGTGCCGGCGCGGGATCGACGAACAATGCGGAATCGGCATCGGTCGATTTCGCCGAGCTCGGGCAGGCGTTACGGCAATACCAGCGTGCGGCCGGCGTTCTCCAGCAGGCGCGCAACGTGGCATCGGAGCGGGCGGTTCACGGCAGTGGCGGCGTGCGTCAATTCGCTGACCGGTTCGATCCGGTCGCGACGCTGCTTGCACCGCTCTATCCGGCAAACGACGGGGCGCCGACCGGTTATGACGTGCGCGTCGATTTCCGCGCGACCCGCACGGGCGAGATTGCGGCCAATCAAGTCATCGACTGGACGCTGAAGATGGGTTCGCAGAGCGTTTCGATGAGCGAATCCTCGGGCACGCTGCATTGGGAATACGGCATGCCGGTCACGCTGGTGCTTCGGTTTGCCAAGGATTCGCCGTTCACTGCGCAGAACGATCCGGAGCAGCGGGCCTTCTCCACCGATGGCCGAACGTTGACGTGGCAATTCGCCGATCCGTGGGCACTCTTTTCGTTCGTCTTTGCGCAGCGCGTGCCCGATGCGCTCGCACGCGATCGCGCGTCGGGGCCGTTGCTCAAATTCGACTTCCCGCTCGGCACGGTGAGCGCCGCCGATCTTTCGTTGCTGCCGAAGCATGCGCATGGCCAGGTATTCGTCAGGCTCGCATTGAGTGCCCCCGGTAGCAAGACGCCGCTGCCCTGGCCGGCCAGTTTCCCGACATCGGCGCCCGAATGGAGTGGATCATGAGCACGACTGAATTGTTGCCTGCCCGACAGGACTTCGCCCCCGACCTCGCGCCCTATCTGGCGGCGCTGCCCGATGGCGGCGGCGCGGGCGTATCGCTGCGCGACGATGCGCTTTACGCCCGAATCCGCGCGGCAAGGCATGAGGACGACGCCTCGTTGCCGATGGGCGAGTGGGAGCGACCGCTTGCGAAAGCCGACTGGAGGGCCGTAGCCGCGTTGAGCGGCGATGCGCTTTGCACGCGAAGCAAGGATTTTCAGCTGGCGGCGTGGCTCGTGGAGGCGTGGACGCATTTGCATGGTCTGGGTGGTTTTACGGCGGGAGCCCAATTGATGGCGGGGCTCATCGAACGCTATTGGGACACGGGCTATCCGAGCCTCGCGGATGGTGATACGGAAGTGCGCGCGGCGCCGTTCGCATGGATGAGCCGAACCCTCGCGCGCGTGCTGTCGTTGCACGTGCCGCTGCTGGCAATGGATCTGCCCGAGCTGCCCGTGCTCAATCTGGACACGTTCTTCCGAGTGACAGCGGCGCCTGCGGGCGAGGGCAGCGGCAACGCGGGCAACGGCGTACCGACGCGCGAATTGCTCGACACGTATGTCACGCGCGGCCAGAACCTCGCGCTACTGACGCGAATTCGAGACTGCGCGAAGCCCGCATGCGAGGCGTGGGATCGACTGGCTGCGCTGGTCGACGTCCGGCTTGGGGGCGATGCACCGAGTTTTCAGGCGCTCACGCAAGTGCTCACGCGCTTGGCCCGCGCAGCGGCGAGCCTGATCGGCGAGCGTACGGCGCCGCTGGCAAGCGAGGCGGATGTGATCGAAGCGTTGGACGGCGCGCTCGACGCGGTGTATCGCGAGCAGGCGGAGCTTGCCGGAGAGCCGCTGCCCGCGGGCACGGCGACCTGCAAGGGCGGGGCACTGCCGCCGAGCATCGCCGCATTGATTACGGACCGCTCGCACGCTTATCGATTGCTCGCCGATGTCGCGCGCTACCTGCGCGCGCAAGAACCGCACAGCCCCACGTCATATCTGCTCGACCGTGCGATTTCCTGGGAACACATGACGCCCGCGGACCTGATGCGAGACATCGTCCAGCCGGACGGCAGCGTGGATCGCTATTTCCTGATGTTGAGGATGGAGTGACGGCGCTGTGAGCCGAGCAGCCGTAGTGCTGCCGTGGATGAACCTGGTGTTTCACAGCCGACCCAACGTTGAAACGGACGATGCCATGCCCTATATGCCTGACGCAGCCAAGCGTTCAGCCCGAATGATGATGCAAGATGCGGCGGAGTCCGTGTCGAGAGAGCATACGGGCCTCACCAAGCACTATCTGTCGAACAAGGCGAAGACGTTTCTCGCGAAATGGAGCACGGAGAGCAAGGTCAGTATCGGCACTGGCGTGGCGGTCGCGGTCAGCGTGACGATTGCCGGCGCCGTGACAGGGGGCATCGCAATTCCCGTGTTGATCGCTCTTGCGGCAAGCACATACGCACTGAAGAACGCCATCGAACTGATCGGTGGAGATTACAGGCGGGCGAACCGCAATTGGCTGCAGCGGTTTCCGAGCGCCAAGCCGAAGCAAGAGGCCGAGATGGGTGTCTTCCTGACGGTGGAAGCCAGCGATTCCCTGCGGCGGTCGGTCGATCACTTTCGCATGATGAAGACGATCGGCCAGGAAATGGAAAACGCAGCGAAACAAGATTTCGTGAGCTGCGAAGACGCGATCAATTACGCAAAGGCGGTATCTCGGTTCATCCATCACAGCGATAAGGTGCGCAACTACACGCTGCCGGTGCTGGATCTGCTGATCTTCTATCTCGATCAGTACGCGAAGATTTCGGAAAGATGGACCGAGGTGGATAACCGGATTACGGAGTCGCTGCAGCGTTGGTTCGAGCAACATGGCAACGGGCGTTGCTGTGCTGGCGGCGAGAAGGACGTTTGTTATGCAACGTCGTTTTCCGATCCGCTTGCCTTGCCCTTCAAGCGGCACGCCGAAGCGAACGATCCGTTGACGGAATGCGCTGGCGCCATGGGGCCGGCCCCGGAGTTGCCGGGGGCCGTGAAGGTCAGCGAAGTGCTCGCGCGCATGAGAGCGGCGCGCGAGAAGATCGTTGCAAGTATGCATGCGGCCGATAACGCGAGCTGGAACTACAGTGCGGAACGCCCCGTTTTCATAACACGTGTGCGCGCCGGCGGGGCAGGCGTAGCCGACGTGATGCATCGGAGGCGTCTCGAGGCTTTGCTCGACGCCGTATGGCGGCAGGTGGATCGCCCCGGCTATTTCATGCGCGCGGCCCGGCGTGCAGAACATTGGTACACACGGACCACGCGCAGTGAAAAGACCGGTGCGGTGATCAGCGAACTGTTGGCGCTCGGCACGATTTTCGTGCCATTCGTCGGTGAAGCCAACGAGCTGACGAAGCTGGGGCAGAGCGCCGTATCGAGCAGCATCACCTCGGGGGTGCTTGTCGGCGACAAGGTTGGCATCAATCTGCTGAAGGGCGTGGACGGTCCTGCCGTCAGGTCCCGGTTGCTCGATCATGTGAGAGTTTCAGCAAGCGTCACCCGCCAGATCAGCACGGAAGAGGGCGCGGGCGTCGAGAAACTGATGTCCAAGCTGATGCTGCATTTTAAAAAGGCCGCCGAAGCCCTGGATGCGCTCGAAAAGTCGCCCCCAGCCATCGAATCGTGCAACGACGCGATGGCCTTGTCGACCAAGGTCGCGGAAATCGTCTCGCAGATGGAGAAGGTAAGCCGTTACGCGGGGCCCTGTGTGGGGATTGTCGATGTGCTGTGCAGTCATTGTCATGACTGGTCGACGAAGGAACTGGATGTGTGGCTGGAAATGGAAGCGACGATCGCCGAATGGTTGCGCGACGATGCCGCACATGAACACTGTCGGATCGCGAACACGAAGTGCTATGGCGCAAAGCATCATCGCGCGGGCGCGAACTTTCTCGGGCGCGGTGGTACGTGGGTACACATCACCAACGATCCGCACAACCCGATTACTTGAGCCCGCAGTCGTCGGGCATCGATCAGTCGGGAATTATTTAGAAAAGCAAAGTACTTGTGAACAGGGGGCTGTTATGCCACTTACCAAGCTTTCGACGAGCATCTTCACGGCCACACCGAAAGAAACCACGGCGCTGAATAAGGCGATCGACGAATACAATGCGCGCCCGAGTTTGATGGCACTCGAACTTGTGGAGAAGATGATCAGCGGCGCTAATCGGGACCGTTGGGCATCGAAAGCGGCCGAAATCAGGCGGCTTCAGGAGGCGATCGACAGGGATCGCCCGGCCCACGCGCAGGCAGTTGCTACGGGGCTGTCGGGTGTCACCGTGATGGGCGCCACGCGAGTCGCTGATCTGAGCCCGACCCGATGGATCGAGACATTGTCGCCCCACGCCCCGTCGCTCGAGGGTGTCCAGGTCGACGGTTCAGGAAAGAAGGGCGCGCAAGGGAATACCTACTTTTTGGTACTGCCCAGCGGCAAACGGCTGTTCGCAAAGACCCCGCGCGGGACGGATGTTGAGAATACGGAATGCCGACGTGAATATGAAGTCTATCGGAAGCTCTATGCGACGGCGGGCGCTCACCCCAACCTTGTCACTGTGTGGGGTTGGGCAGATATGCGGATCGGGGTCCTGCATGAAATCGGCATTGTGATGGAGCGTATCGTCGGTCCGGACGGGCGCACCATGCAGGCTCGTTTGAAAGAGTCGTGGGACCTCGGCATCATCTCGACAGCGGAATATTGGAGTTCGATCCAGTACATAGGACGATGTCACGTCAAGGTCGTTCAGCATTTAAGGGGTGCCGGTTGGGCGCACAACGACATCAAGCCCGAGAACTACGTGATCGATTCGGAAACGGGCGAGGTGATCGTCGTCGATCTGGGGGGGGCGGGTCTGCTGGGGGGCAATTGGAACGCCGTGACGAAAGAATACTTGGCTCCGGAAATGCGGGCGGGCGGCAACCCGAATCGGTTAGCGCCCGGCACGGCCGCAGCCGACGTATTCAGTGTTGGGGCGTCCATTGCTCACGCTGCGGAAGCGGCACATGCCTTTCACGAGGCGGCAAGGCCGAATCGGGGTCTCGCACAGACGGCAGTCCCATTCCATGACGTCAGAACCCCGGTGCCGGGGCTGCCTGCCGGCCGCTACAAGAATCCGTTCCAGTACGGAGCGGAAACAGATTACACGCGGCAATTGACGCGAATGATGAACACCGATCCGTTGGAGCGTGAAAGGACGCTGGATGAAACCGCGACGAACCGGTTTCTGAACGACAGCATCCTGAACGACCCCGAAATCAGAGAAGTCCTCAAAGGGGTAGCTTCGGGCTCGCGCCGAAGCGTCTGGGAGGAAAAATGGCGTCGTGCAAACAAGCCGCTGCCTACGCTCACGATGGTGGATCGCGTGTCTCTCACAACTCAACTGAAGGACAAGATGCGTCCGATAGCGGGTGAAACGCAGCGTCTGCCGGATGCACGGGAAATGAACGCCGCGGGAGTCCTGGCTTGGGAGGGGTGGCTCATGGTGGCTAGAAAACAGCTCGAGGAGGCCGCGAAGGTGATCAACCAGGCCAACGCCTTCGGCATCGACACGCGCAAAGAGAAGCGACTCGTGGCAATACACCTGAGGTACTGGGATCAGGTCGAGACGTTGATCAAAGGGGCGGCGTGGGATCCGAATGTGGCTACGCGTGCGCGTCGATGAGAACGTACGTATCGTTCTATTCCGGTGGGTGGTGTAGGACCGCTTCACCGCGCCGAATAAACGAATCCATTTGACCGCATTTCCTTGGGCGAGATCTCGTAGGCGCTCTGGAATGCGCGCGTGAAATGGGCTGCGCTTTTGAAGCCGACTGCATAGCCGATGTCTTTGATCGGAACACGCGGTGTGCGAATGAGATCGTCTGCGGCTACGCGCAGGCGTTGGTGCTGGATATACGCGCCGAGCCCGCCCTCATGCTCGAAGAGTCGATAGATCGAGCTGCGCGGCAGACCCAGCGATTCGATGATGCTTTGCGGTGACAGTTCGTATTCCTGCAGGTTCGCCCGCACGTAGCGCCGCACGTCCTCGAACATCAGCGCGCGGCTGACGGCCCGCTTGCTGCCGATGAAGCCGGCGGCTTCGCCGAATGCGTTCGTGATCAGCTCGACGAGCTCGGCAAGGAAGCGGTGCGCATCCTCGAACTTCATGTAGCGGAAGTTCTCGACGAGCATTTTCGCTTGCTTCACGATAAACCGCGTGACCGGTTGGCGCGGATCGAGCGTGCGGCCGTGTATGGCCCCGGCGTCGGGAAACACGTGTTCGATACGGGTTCGCGGCACGACGAACGTGATATAGCGGCAAGCCTGCCGTGCGAGGCGGGTCGGTTGGTCGAGGTCTGTTGCGAATACGCCGCCGGACACCGCGAACTCGTGCTTTCTCACGTGCGTGACGGCTGCATGAACCGCATCGTCCAGAAAGATCGTGAAACCGATGCCCCGCGCGTTGTCGCGCGAGATTCGTGCGATCGTGCGCTCGATCACGACGGCGTCCGTGTAGGTGTCGCTGATCCGGAATTCGCCGATTTCGTAGCGGTCGTTGATGCAGGCAAACGGCAGCTGCATTTGCTCTCGCGACGCGGCGACCTCGATCACGTTGCCCAGCTGCTCGCAATAGCTCAGTAGTTGCTGCTGCGGCGGCAGGCCGGCAAGGTCGAATCGACTGTAAACAATGCCATTCGCCAGCATAAGCAATGGTCCGGGGGCAGATCAGACAAAAAATAGCGGTCGGCGAGAAGCAGGCCGACCGATATTTTACGTCAGAGCAAAATTGCCCCGCCCCGGGCGCTGTTGAGGCTCCGCTGCCGAGCGTGGTCCGTTGCCGGCTATTGAACGTC
>CBJMQH010000079.1:0-14047 GCA_966431825.1 uncultured Trinickia sp. | reverse complement strand
CCGCCCTACTTACCGAGCTGGCTGCGATCGGCCGCGCCGGCGAGGCCGCCATGATGGCCGCAACGCGCGGCAGCAATGCGCACCGTGGCGCCATCTGGATCATCGGACTGCTCGTTGCGGGCGCAACGACGCATTGCTCGTTAGAAAGACAGTTGCCTACCTCGGCCCGAGCCGCATCGTCGACGCAGTGGCACCCCGCCGAGATCTGCGACCAGGCTGCGCAAATCGCACGGTTTCCCGACCTTGCGGCGCCGCCTGCCGACAGTAACGGCGCGCGCGTGCGGGCCCGATTCGGTGTAGGCGGTGCGCGCCGCGAGGCTGAAGACGGGTTTCCACACGTGCTGCAGGTGAGCCTGCCGGCACTCGCCCGCGCGCGGCGAAGCGGCGTCGGCGAGGGCGCTGCGCGCCTCGATGCGCTGCTCGCGATCATGACGACGCTCGACGACACCTGCCTGCTGCATCGGGCTGGTCTGCCGGCACTCGAAGCCGCACAAGCGGGCGCGCGCGCCGTGCTCGATGCGGGCGGCAGCGCGACGGTGCCAGGCCGCATCGCCTTTCACCGGCTCGAGCGCACGTTGCTCGCACTGAATGCCTCACCGGGCGGCGCAGCCGATCTGCTCGCCGCAACCCTGTTCATCGACAAGCTGGTGCGATACGGCACCGGCGGGAGTGCTCACGCATGGAACATCTGACGTTCGACTATCCGGCACGCCGCGCCGTTACCGTGCGCGCGCACGTCGGCGTCGTCGGCTCGGGCGATCTCGAAGTGCTGCTGTCGCCGAACGCTACGTTGGCCTCGCACGTCGCCGTCACGACGAGCGTCGACGGCTACGGTCACATCTGGAAGAGCGTACTCGACCGCTTCTTCACACGCTACGACGGCGCAGTCTCGATCGAGATCAACGACTTCGGGGCGACGCCCGGCGTCGTCGCGCTGCGGCTGGCCGAGGCCACCGAAGCAGCCGAGGCTGCCGACGATGCAGCCGGAGACCGGTCATGAACGCACGTGTTTCGAATCGCGAGAGCTTCATCGAACTGAACGCCCGCGAACGCGCGCGAGCGCTGCTCGATGCGGGCACGTATCGCGAACTGCTCGGCCCGTTCGATCGGTTGACGTCGCCGTGGCTGCCGCTGCAAGGCATCGTCTGCCAGGCCGACGACGGCGCGGTGATCGCGCGCGGCACGATCGACGGGCAACCGGCCGTCATCGCCGCCATCGAATCCGCATTTCAGGGCGGCAGTATCGGAGAAGTATCGGGCAGCAAGATCGCGGCCGCGCTCGAACTCGCTCTGCGCGACTGCGAGCGCGGCCGCCCGGTGCTGCCGGTTCTCGTCCTGGAGACGGGCGGCGTACGGTTGCAAGAGGCGAACCTCGGGCTCGCCGTGATATCGGAAATACAAGGTGCCATCGTCGCGCTGCGCGCACACGTGCCCGTGGTCGGCGTCATCGCCGGCATGGTCGGCTGTTTCGGTGGCATGTCGCTCGCCGCGGCACTCTGTTCGCGCCTCGTCATGACGCGGCAGGCACGGCTCGGCATGAACGGCCCTGAAGTGATCGAGCAGGAAGCCGGTATCGATGAACTCGATGCGAGCGATCGGCGCCGCATCTGGCAAATGATCGGCGGCGAGCAACGCGTCGCGACGGGGCTCGCCGACGCGCTCGTCGATGACGACGTCGCAGCGATCGCCGCAGCCGTGCGCCAGGCCCTCGCCGCCGGCGTACCGGCACGTCATCGCACGGAAGAAGTCGGCCGCTACCGCACGCTGCTCGCACGGATCGACCCGGCCACAGTGACGCCCGCGACGATGCGCGCCGTCTTCGGCACGGCACCGCCTGCTTCGCGTGCCGACTCGCCCCACAGCACTTCGGAGGCCGTATGAACGCACAACCGCTTTCCCGCGGTGCGCATTGGCTGCGCTCGCTTGCCGGCGATACCGACGAGGCCCACGGGGCACCTGTCGCCTGGGCCGATGCGCCGCTCGGCAACGAGGTCGCCCGATTTATTGCCGTCGTCCCCGATCCTGCCAACCGCTTTCCTCGCGCACGAGACAACGTCGTCGGCCTCGAGCAGGGTTTCGGGCTCGCACAGGCCGTGCGCACGGCGATCGAAGCCGATGCAGGCGCCGAGCAGCGCCGCCCTATCATTGCGATCGTCGACGTGAAGAGTCAGGCCTATGGCTATCGCGAAGAAACGCTCGGAATCCATCTCGCTTGCGCGGCCGCGGTGGATGCCTATGCGAGCGCGCGTCTTGCGGGGCACCCGGTCGTGGCATTGATCGTCGGGCCGGCGATGTCCGGTGCATTCCTCGCGCACGGCTATCAGGCGAACCAGATCCTCGCGCTCGATGCGCCCGGCACGATGGTCCATGCCATGGGCAAGGAAGCGGCGGCGCGTGTGACGCGGCGCTCCGTCGAGGCGCTCGATGCGCTCGGCGAGACAATCACGCCGATGTCGTATTCGCTTGCCGCCTTCGCCAAGCTGGGCCTGCTCGACCGTTTGATCGAGGGCGTCGATGCGGATGCTCCGACGCCCCCGCAAGTGGCAACCGTGCAAAGCGCCTTGCAGGAGGCCGTTGCTCGCGCACGCGCCGGTAGCAGGGATCTATCGCACCGTCTCGAATCGGCATCAGCGCAGGCAACGCGCGCTGCGTCGATCGCCGTACGCACGCGGCTCGCGGAGCAATGGGACGCCGCCTGAACGCCGGTCCTCTGTGGTCCGAGGACCCGCCCTACACACGGTATGGACGCGGCAATGAGACGGGGCACGCAACAGCCGCTGACGATTTGCGCCCGCACGACCTGCTTCGATTGCATCCGCTGCCCGACCTTGCCGACGCGCCGCCGTGGGTGGCCGAGGCCTTGTCGCGCGCGCCGTTTGTCGTGGTACGCCGTGCGCAAGCGGCCCCCGGCCGCGTGGCGGTCGGCGTGCGAGGCGCCACGCGCAGCGAGCGTTACGGTACTGTCATCGAGCGCGCGATCATTCGCGCGGTCCACACGCCGGAATCGCTCCTGGGCGTGGCCCCGTCGCCGGCACGGGCCACCCTCGTTTCGTTCGCAGTGCTACGAAGTCTCCAATCCGCGCCGTGGTTGTGCCGTTTTGTTTGGGGGCCGACGGGCAGCACCGGCTTCGAGCTCGCGACCGGTTGCGCGACGCTCAGTACAACGAGCGATCTCGATCTGCTGATTCGCGCGCCGCGGCCGCTCTCGCGCGAAGCCGCACAGGGCATCCTCGACGAACTCGCAGCCCGCGCGCTGAGCGCCGGTATCCGCATCGATGCACAGCTCGACACGCCCGCAGGCGGCGTTGCGCTTGCCGAGTGGGCCAGCGGCCGCCCACGTGTGCTTGTGCGCAGTAATGACGGCCCCTACCTCAGCGACGCCCCCTGGTGCCAAGGTGTCGATTCACGCGTGCCCCCTACCGAGAACGAACCATGTTAGCGCTGCTCTTTCCGGGCCAAGGCGCACAAAGCGCCGGCTTCCTGCATAGACTGCCGGACCATCCGAGTGTCGCCGCCACGATCGACGAAGCATCGGAGGCCCTCTCGCTCGATATCCGCACGCTCGATACCGATACTGCGTTGCATTCGAGCGTCGCCGTGCAGATCGGTCTCGTGGTGGGGGGCGTCGCGCTCGTGCGGCGGCTCGCAAGCGAGGGCATCGTACCCGACGTATGCGCCGGCCTCTCGGTCGGCGCATACGCGGCGGCCGTGGCTTGCGACGCCGTCGATTTCGCTGACGCGCTCGTCATGGTCAAGCGGCGGGCTCAGTTGATGGAGCAAGCCTACCCGCACGGATATGGCCTCTCGGTCATCGACGGCTTGCCCGAACACCGGATTGAAGCACTTGCGCGCGGCGCCTCGAACGACGGCTCGAGAACCGTCTATGTCGCGAACGTCAACGCACCGCGCCAGATCGTGGTGGCCGGTGCCGACGCAGCGCTCGACGCCTTCAACGAGACGGTGCTCGAAGCCGGCGCGCATCGCGCGAAGCGCTTGGCGGTGAGCGTGCCCTCGCATTGCGTGCTGCTCGCGCAGGCGTCGGAAGCACTTGTCGAATTTGCACGGACGATCCCTTTCCGCGCGCCGCGTGCGCAGTACGTCGGCAACCGAACCGCGCGGGTGCTGCATAACGGGGACGCCATCCGGGCTGACTTGGCGACGAACATGCGCTACACGGTCCGGTGGTACGACGCGCTGACGCTGATGATCGAACTGGGCGCGACACACTTCGTCGAGGCGGCTCCGGGCCAAGTGCTGACGGATATCACGCGTTGCGCGTACCCTTGCGTGACGGCACTCGCGGCGAGTGCCATCGGCGACGAACAGCTGTTGCAGCATGTGCGCCGCTGGCTCGAGACAGATCGGCGCTGACCACCGGGTGCAGGTATGCAGGGCCCGTCCGGAAACCCATGCCCGACGGCGCTATTTGATCTCGAATTCGACGCTGCCGACGCCATCGATCGTACCGCGCACGACGCCGGGCGCCTTCGCGACAAAAAGCGGCGTCAGCGAGCCCGTCGTGAGGACGGCGCGGGCCGGTATCGACAAGCCGCTTTCGAGTGTCCTCGCAACGAGCCAGCCGACCAGCCGGCGCGGATCGCCGGCCGGATGCTGCGTACGCCCGCTAAAAATTTCCCGATCGTCAAAGTAAAAATTCACGGTCGGCGCGCAGAAATCGAAGCTGCGCACATAGGGGCGCGTTTCGCCGATCACGAGCGCCCCGTTGTTCTGCAAATCGGCTAGCTGAAGCAGCGGATCGACCTTCGGCCACTGCATGTAGCGGCTATCGACAATCTCGACGACAACCGACATCGTGTCGATTGCATCGAGCACGTCTTCGGCTCGGTCGGCAAATGTATGATCGATTTCGGTCTCGAAGCTGAATGCGATTTCGAGTTCGAGGCCCACGCGCGAGAAGTCGGCAAAACGAACGCCGGCCGCGCAGCCGACCACTTTTGTTGCAGGTAGCGGCGCACAGCTGGGGATCGCCGTCGGGGATGCCGCACCGATCTTGTATCCGGCACAACCGCCAAGGTCCGCCAACACGAGTTGCTGCACGAGGTAGGCATCGTCGGCATTGGCGGGTTTCTCGGCGTCGGCGGCGCCATCCTCGAGGTCGATCGGCTCACGGGATCGATGCGCCTGGATCAGGCGGCTTGCGAGCGCTTGCATCGGGGTCATGGCGACGTCTCCTTCTCTTTCGGATTTCGTTCCGGGATTTCGTTCCGTGTTTCATTCGCAGGGCGAAACATCGGCTCATTGCCGCGGCGCCGCTGGGCGCCCGGCGAAATCGCCGTCAGGATACGTCGCTTTGCAAGCTGCGCGCCACCCCTTGCCGGTTTATGTCGGGAAATGCGCAAAAGAAAAAACCCACCCGAAGCGAGACGCCGCGGATGGGTTGAGACCGATAGCGCCCGGCGCAAACGCCGAGTGCCATGGAAACGCGGCGCAGAGCGCACCGCGCTTCGTTCTTCTTAGAACTTGTGGCGCAGGCCGACGCGAGCGATGAACTGCTTGTTCGTGCTCGACAGATCCGATGCGCCGCCCACGTCTGCGCGGTCGAGCGACGTACCCGTCGAATCGCCGGCGACCTTCTCGTACGCACCTTGCACGTACACGTCCGTACGCTTCGACACGTTGTAGTCGGCCATCAGCGCGACCGTGTGCATCTTCTGCTTCGGCGAGCTGCTGATGCCGGCGCTGTTCGTCGAGTCGGACTTTGCGGTCGTAAAGACGTATTCAGCACCAAGCGAAAGCGCCGGCGTAAGCTGGTACAGGCCGTTGATTTCGAAGTTCTGGAACTTCAGCGAGCTCAACGAACCGCCGGTCGGAATGATCGACTCGTTATTGCTGCCGAAGTAAGCCGTTGTCGTCGGGTTCTTCATGTTCGAATTCGTGTACACGAAGCCGACCGTTGCAGGACCGAACGCGTAGTTGATGCCGCCACCGAAGATACGCAGTCGCGTGGCCGGGAAATTGGCGTCGTTCGAAGCGATTGCGCCGGCGCTACCATTGCCCGGGTTATTGGCTTGCAGGTAGGCAGCAGCCAGTTGCAGGCCGCCGTTCGTGTACGACGTGCCGATGCTGTATTGGCGATTGTTGCCGAAGTTCGTGCCGTTGCTGAAACTGTACGTGCCGCCGAATTGGAAGCCGGCGTACGTGTTGCTCGCGAACTTGACCGTATTGTTGACGCGGAAGCTGTTACCCGTGTTGTCGTTGTCATACGGGTGTTGGAACAGCGAGCCGCCCCAGTTGCCGTTCGCCGTCAGCGGTGCCAGGTAGTCGACGAGCGCGTCGTATTGACGACCCAGCGTGACCGTACCAAAGCTTGCGCCCGACAGGCCCACGAACGCTTGGCGGCCGAACATGCGGCTGCCTTGGCCCAGGTTACCGTTGTTCAGATTGAACCCGTTTTCCAACTGGAACACGGTCTTCAGGCCGCCGCCCAGGTCTTCCGAACCCTTCAGGCCCCAGCGGCTACCCTGAATGATGCCGCTTTGCATTTCATAGCTGTGGCTGCCGCCGACATTGTTCGTGTAATCCAGACCTTCGTCGATCACGCCATACAGCGTGACGCTGTTCTGTGCGAAGACGGGTGCTGCAAAAGCCATCGATACCGCGAGAGAAATGACTTGCTTCTTCATCGAGTTCTCCAAACCTTTGTAAGGCTGTCTTTTTAGGGCTGCTTGTGGTTGCACAGCAGCAACTTGTATGTCTTGTCACGGCCGCTCGAAGCGGTTGCAACGGAAGCAAATCGTTACATGACGTAATTTTGAAGTCCATTGTGGTGCAGCTCTTTTCCGGCGAACCGTTGCGAATTACCAACTAATCGGTCGGCATTAGGGCGGATTTTCCCGGAGATGGCACCAAAAAAGACTGAACAATAGGCAGAAACCCTAGTCAGAACACGCCGCGACTTTGCTGCGCCTGGCTGCGACCCGGGCAACGCAGCGCGCGTCAGTCCCGCTGACAGAAGATGGCGGTCACGAACGGCCCGACGTGATGGACGATCGCCGTGCTATGGGCCGCTTCGACGGCGCTCTTTACCTTGTCCGTCCCACCCCAGACGACAGCGCCATAAGCCGAACTCGCGATGGGGTCGCCATCGCCGGTCCGGAACAATGGATCGTCCTTCTGAAACGCCACGATAGCGAAGACGCGAAACCCGAACGCCTTCACGTCGGCACCGTGCGCGGGGTTGAACGCATTGATCGAATTGGGCTCGACGCGAAACGGTTTGGGTTCGATGAGATGCGCGTCGATGAGCGGCGCGACGAAGGCATGGGCCGAACGGTCGCAATGAAGCGGCTCATCGAGATCGGCCGCGCGAGCCGGCGCGCACCAGGACGCAAAGCAGGCAACGAGAGCGATGACGGCGGCAAAGGAGTTTTTCATCGGGCGCTAGTGACGAAAAGCGATACGCGGTGGCTCATGGCATCTCGCGTGCCCGGCCAGCGTGGCAGCACGACGCGCGCGCACGCCGAACGCCAACCGCGCGACGAAGGACGGCACTGAACCGGCAGCGGGCTCGCACTTTACCGCGTTTGACGACTTCGCGTGCGCGCGCTCGGCTCGATATGCGCGAACGAATATAGGCGCTGGCGCGCACACCATGGGGGTCTCGAACGCAGCATTACGCAAAACCGTATATATTTCTGCGGATGGATAAAAGCGCTGAAACCATCAACCGTGTCGCGCCTGCCCGCCCGTGGGATGCCCGTCTTGCCCGATGGCTCGTCACGCCGCTCAAGCACACCCGGGTCACGCCTAACCATCTGACGACCGTGAGACTGCTCACGGGCCTCGCCGGCGCCCTGTTCCTCGCGCGCGGCGAGTTCGGCGCGATCAATATCGGCGCCGCCCTCATCGTCCTGTCGAACTTCATCGATCACACCGATGGCGAACTCGCCCGCATCAGCGGCAAATCGAGCCGGCTCGGCCACTTCTACGACCTCGCCTGCGATGCGCTCGTGACGGTCGCGTTGTTCGTCTGTATCGGCGTGGGCGTCGCCCTTCATTCGGATCGTCCTTTTGCGCAACCGATCGTGTTCGGAGGCGTCGCGGGCATCGCCGTCGCACTGATCTTCTACCTGCGGATGCGCATCGAGTCGCTCGCCGGAAAGGCAGGCACGCAGCAGGCGAACGCGTATGGCTTCGAGACCGAGGACATTCTCTATTTGTTACCGGCGATTACGCTGTCAAGCCAACTCGAACCATTTGTCGTGGCGGCTGCCATCGGTGCGCCCATTTTCGCGGTCTGGGTCGTGCTCGATTACCGGCGCGTCTTGCGACGCGCGCGCCCCGACGCAACGCCGAACGCATGGGTGTCCCGTTGAGTTCGCCCACGGCGGACACTGCCGGTGCAGCCGCCGGCGACGCGCGCAGTCAGATCGCGCCTGAGCGTAACGCTGCGCCGACAGGCGCCGGGACCGCGAATGTCGACAGCGTCGTCGCGGCGCAGACGCGCAGTCTGAACACGGCTAGCCTTCAGCGCAGCTTTGCAGAGCAAGGCGCCTTTCTCTACCTCGAAGCGTTCCTGCCGCCCGGCCTCACGCAGCGGCTCGCGCGTGCCGCGCTCGACCTCACGACCGTCGTCAACCGCAACTACCTGCCCGGCCACAAGCAAGGCGGCAGCGTGAGCCGCCACACGATCGATAGGTTGGCCCCCGTCATCGCCGAACTCTATCGTTCCCCGGCCCTCATGCAGTGGCTCGAAACGATCACGGGCGAAAGGCTTCTGCTCTCGCCCGCGGACGATCCGCATGCCTACGCGCTCTATTACTACACGCGCGAAGGCGACCACATCGGTTGGCACTACGACACGTCGTACTACGACGGGCGTCGCTACACGCTGCTCATCGGGGTCCTCGACGATTCGTCCTGCCGCCTCGACTACGAGCTGCACACGCGTACGCAAGGAGCGCAGCCCGTGCCCGGCTCGGTCCAGTATCCGCCGGGCTCGATCGTCCTGTTCGACGGCGACAAGCTGCGTCACCGCGTCACCCCGTCACGCGCGGGCGAGACGCGCATCTCGCTCACGTTCGAGTATGTCACCGACGCGCGCATGCGCCCCTGGCGGCGCTTCGTCTCGAACATGAAAGATGCGATCGCCTATTTCGGCTTCCGGCAAGTGTTTCGTCGGCTTGCGCCCCGCAAACGCGGCGCCGGCGGGGCGTCGCACTCGGACGAGTGAGGTCCCGAGCGATGCCGCCCGAGCCTCACACCACACGCCCGCCGTCCGGCGTTGCGCGCCTGACGATGGCCCTGCTCGCGCTCGGTACGGCGCTCTTCGTCGGCCTGCTCGCCTGGCAAGGTATCGGGGCCGTCGGCGCTTTGTTGGAAGCGGCAGGATGGGGGCTGCTGCTCGTCGCCGCATTTCACGCCGTACCGCTTGTCATCGATGCCGCGGCAATGCGCGTCGTCCTCGCGCGCCACGTCACGTTCGCCGACACGCTGCGCGCCCGCTGGGCCGGCGAATCGGTCAACAGCCTGCTGCCCGCCGGACAACTGGGCGGCCCGGTCGTCATGGCGCGGCACCTTGCCCAGCGCGGCGCACCGATGAGCGAGGCCGCCGCCGCGATCACCGTTGCCACGACCCTGCAGGCCGTCGCGCAGATCGTCTTCGCCTTGCTCGGGCTCGCCGCTTTCAGCACCTGGGCCGCGGTCGGCCAGCACGAAACCGCGGCGCACGTGCGCACGGCCGCGCTCATTGCCAGCGCCGTGCTCGGTCTGGCTGTCGCCGCGTTCTACGTCGCCCAGCGCCGCGGACTGTTCGGCGGCTTCGCTCGCATCGCGGTCAGCGTATTCGGCAAACGCGACTGGTCGGCACTCGCCGCACGTGCCGATGCGATCGATGCCGCTCTGCGCGCGCTCTACGCCGAACGTGCACGCGTGGCGGCGAGCTTCGCGCTGTCGCTCGTCGGCTGGATCGTCGGCACCGGCGAAGTCTGGCTCGCGCTCGCCCTGCTGGGCCATCCCGTCGGCTGGCTCGATGCATTGCTGCTCGAAAGCGTCGGTCAAGCGATACGCGGCGCCGCATTCGCTATCCCGGGCTCGCTCGGCGCGCAGGAAGGCGGCTACCTGCTGCTCGCGCCGCTCGTCGGCCTGTCGCCGGACACGGCGCTTGCGCTCTCGCTCGCGAAGCGCGCTCGTGAACTCGTGCTCGGCCTGCCCGGCATCGTCTATCTGCATTGGAGCGAACGAATCCGCCAACGCCGGCATACGTCCGGCGTGCCGCTTGGCCGTTGACGCTGCGCGCCTGCACGGTGCACAGCCCTTGCAAGGAGAACAACAACATGAGAGCGATCATCCTGGCCGCAGGCCTTGGCCTGCGGCTGCAACAACCGCCGGGCCACCAGTCCCCGAAGTGTCTGCTGCGCTTCGGCGGAATCACGCTCCTCGAGCGCCATCTGCGCGCGCTACGCGCGCGCGGCGTCGAAGACATCGTCCTCGCCCTCGGCTTTCAGCCCGACCAGGTGCAGGCCGAACTGGCCCGCATCGACTGGCAGCCCGCCCCCGAAATCGTCCTCAATCCGCGCTACGATCTCGGCAGCGTGCTTACCGTCCACACGATTGCCGATGCGATGACACGCGGCGGCGATGTCCTGCTGATGGACGCCGACGTGCTCTACGACGAAGCAATCCTGCGCGCGCTCGTCGCGGGCCCAAGCGTCAACCGGCTGCTGATCGACCGGGACTTCGAGGCCGGCGACGAACCCGTCAAACTCTGCGTTAAGGCAGGCGTACCGGTCGAGCTGCGCAAACAGCTCGCTGTCGGACTCGAGTACGACACGATCGGGGAGTCCGTCGGCTTCTTCCGGTTCCGTGAGGACACTGCGCGCCGGCTTGCCCGCATCGTTGCGGACTACGTCGAAACGGGGCGCGCGAAGATGCCGCACGAGGAAGCGGTACGCGACCTGCTGCTCGAAGGCGGCCACACGTTCGACGTGGCCGATGTCACGGGCTCGCCGTGGATCGAGATCGACTTTCCGAACGATGTCGAGCGCGCGGCGCGCGAAATCCTGCCGCTCGTTGCGTCATCGGCGCCGCACGATGCAGGAGGCGTACGATGAACGAGCGCGCCCCCTTCCGGTCTGCGCGCTCGCGCTTTGCACGCTTGCGCGACATGCTCGCGTCGAACGAACTCGCGTTCCTCATGGAGGCCCACAACGGGCTGTCGGCCCGCATCGTCCGTGAGGCGGGGTTCGAGGGGATCTGGGCGTCAGGCCTTGCGATCTCGGCGCAGTTCGGCGTGCGCGACAACAACGAGGCAAGCTGGACCCAAGTCGTCGACATGCTCGAATTCATGGCCGACGCCAGCGATTTGCCGATCCTGCTCGACGGCGACACGGGCTACGGCAACTTCAACAACGTGCGACGGCTCGTGCGCAAGCTCGAACAACGCGGCATCGCGGGCGTCTGCATCGAGGACAAGCAGTTTCCGAAGACCAATAGTTTCATCGGCGGGGAACGTCAGCCGCTCGCCGACATCGACGAATTCTGCGGCAAGATCAAAGCCGGCAAGGATTCGCAGTCCGAAGCGGACTTTTCGATCGTCGCACGCGTCGAGGCGCTGATCGCCGGCTGGGGCATGGAAGAAGCGCTTACGCGCGCCGAGGCGTACCGCCGTGCGGGGGCCGACGCGATCCTGATTCACAGCAAGCTTTCGCGGCCCGACGAGATCCTTGCGTTCGCGCGCGAATGGGCACAGCGCGCGCCGCTCGTCATCGTGCCGACCAAGTACTACAGCACGCCGACCGAGGTCTTCCGCAAAGCCGGCGTGAGCACGATCATCTGGGCCAATCATCTCGTCCGCGCGGCCGCCTCGTCGATGCAGGCGGTGGCCAAGGACATCCACGACACCCAAACGCTCGTCAACGTCGAAGAGCGTATCGCGAGCGTCAACGAGATCTTCCGCTTGCAGGATGCCGACGAATATTCGGCAGCCGAGCGCCTGTATTTGACGAGCGCGCGACGCGCGGCATCGGCTCTAGTGCTCGCGGCAAGCCGCGGCTCGGGCCTCGAAGCCGTCACCGCAGAGCGCCCGAAGGTCATGCTGCCCGTGGCCGGCAAGCCGCTCATGCGCTGGCTCGTCGATGCATTCAAGAAGCAGGGCGTGAACGACATCACGGTCGTCGGCGGCTATCGTGCCGACGCGATCGATACCGCAGGCATCAAGCTCGTGGTCAACGAACGGCACGCGGAAACGGGCGAACTGGCCTCGCTCGCGTGCGCCGTCGACGGCATCACGACCGACACGGTCGTCTCATACGGCGACCTGCTGTTTCGCAGCTATATCCTGCGCGATCTCGTCGAAAGCGAAGCACGCTTCACGGTCGTCGTCGATTCGTCGCCGGCCGGCAGCGCGAACCAGAGCGTGCGCGACTTCGCCTATTGCTCGGCGCCCGACGATCGCGCGCTATTCGGCGGCAAAACGCTGCTCGCGCGCATCGTGAGCGGCCGGCGCGGCGAGGCGCCGCCCCACGGCCGATGGATCGGACTCATGAGCGTGTGCGGCGACGGCCTCGCCCGCTTGCGCGCGATGCTGTCCGAACTGCGCGCGCAGCCCGATTTCGACACCCTCGACATGCCTGCGCTCATCAATGCGTTGATCGACGCCGGCGAAGAGGTCGAAGTGCAATACGTGCATGGCCACTGGTGCGGCGTGAACGACCTCGAAGATTTCCGCCGCGCCGGCGACTTCGCACACGCGCAGACGCCGTTCGCGCTGACACCCGGTGCGCGAGGGGAATCCCGATGATCGAAGCGGCACAGTTCGTCGAAGCGGCGCGCCACCACGGCTTTCGCTGGTATGCGGGCGTACCCTGCTCGTTCCTCACGCCGTTTATCAACTACGTGTTGCAGGACCCCTCGTTGCGCTATTTCAGTGCTGCGAACGAAGGCGATGCCGTCGCGCTCGTCGCGGGGGCCGCGCTCGGTTCCGGCAGGCGGGCGCGCGGGGTGACGATGATGCAGAACTCGGGGCTCGGCAACGCGGTAAGCCCGCTCACTTCGCTCACCTGGACGTTTCGCTTGCCGCAGCTTTTGATCGTGACCTGGCGCGGCGAGCCCGGTGTGGCCGACGAGCCGCAGCACGCACTGATGGGGCCGATCACGCCCGCCTTGCTCGAAACGATGGAAATCCCATGGGAGCCGTTCCCGAGCGAGCCGGCCGATATCGAGGCGGCACTCGCGCGCGCCGTGGCGCACATGGATGCGACGGGGCGTCCGTACGCACTCGTCATGAAAAAAGGCAGCGTCGCGCCCTATCCGTTGCGGGCCGTGCCGGCGCCGACGCGCCGCGCGCCATGCACGGCAGAGGCGGCCTGGCATGGCGCGCCGCAGGACGCATTGCCGTCTCGCGGCGAGGCGCTTGCGCGCGTCGTCGCCAGAACGCCCGTCACATCGACTGTCGTCCTGGCTTCGACCGGGTTTTGCGGGCGGGAACTGTACGCGCTGGACGATCGGCCGAATCATCTCTACATGGTCGGTTCGATGGGCTGTGTCGCGCTGATGGCGCTCGGTCTCGCGCTCGCACGTCCCGACCTGCGCGTCGTCGCGCTCGACGGCGACGGTGCGGCCTTGATGCGGATGAGCGCGTTCGCCACGATCGGCACCTACGGCCCCCCGAATCTACTCCATCTGCTGCTCGACAACGGCGCGCATGAATCCACGGGCGGCCAGGCAACGGTTTCGCCGCAAGTTTCGTTCGCGGGCGTGGCGGCCGCGTGCGGCTACGCGTCGGCCACGGAAGGCGATACGCTCTCTGTCGTCGATGCGCTGCTCGATGAACGAGAGGGCGATGCGCGCGGCCCGCGCTTCGCACGCCTGACGATTCGCCGCGGCACGCCCGACGACCTGCCGCGGCCGACCGTCGCGCCGGCCGACGTTAAAACACGGCTTATCCACCATCTCGACGCGCTCTACAGGACCGCCTCATGACCGGAACGATTCTGCTGAACCCCGGCCCCGTCACATTGACGGAGCGGGTACGCAACAGCCTGCTGCAACCCGACATCTGCCACCGCGAGAGCGAGTTCTACGACCT
>CBJMQH010000078.1:0-14105 GCA_966431825.1 uncultured Trinickia sp. | reverse complement strand
GTGAATTGCAACAATATTGATCCCCGACGCGCGCATTGCCTTCAGCACGGTTTGCAGCTCGCTTTCGCGCATCGCGAAGTCTCCGTCGACGACCGCGCTTTCGTCCGATCCCGCGAATGCTGCCCACGTATTCACGCCCATTTCGTTCCCGACCGTGACGCCGTGCATGCTCGCGGTTCTACCGATCACGACTTTGAACATGCCGTTGTTGACCTGACCTTTCGAGCCGAAGATCGCCTCAAGGGGGGCTGGCGTAATGCTGCTCGTCTCGGGGATGCTCCCGGAAAAGACGGTTTGTGGCTCGGGATGCGCCGAGCGGATCTGTGCGATGGCGTCGTAAACTTTCTTGACACCTTCCGCAAGCTTGGCCGTGTCTCCCATGCCGCCGATATGCATGAAGTACACCCTCGGGTGGTCAAAGAAGAAGTGGTTGTGCAACGCGGTGACCTCGAGCCCTGCGTCGAGCGCGGCACTCATGACCGGATTGACTTCATCTTCGAAAACAACCGTGTCGCCCATCATCATGGCCTGGGATCCATGGGCGGTCTTGAACGCGGCGTACGAGGTCAATCCCATGAATGTCGGCATGGTCCAATCGTCGACCTGGATTTTCACGTCGTTGCGGGGCTTCATGACTTTGAATACGCCCTCCTTGCTCGAGAAGGTACCCTTGAGCCCAGTAGCTTCCTCGATGCGCCCGGTATCGAGCCCTCCCTGCTGTTGTGCATCTGCGTGGCCCGATGCGGCATGGACACCGACTGCGATCAGTAACGCTTGCGAGAGACGCCTGAGTGATGACATCGATGACTCCTTCTTCGACGATTGGGCGGGCGCGCGATACTAACCGTATGTCCGATCTGCGCGCCATGGATGGTCTCCTTGCCAACCCGGGCAGGTGGGATTGTTCGACTCGGGCTCATCCGCCATCGGGGCGCACATCACGAAACGCAGCGAGAAGCGAAAGGTCATACGTAATCTTGAGCACACCGCAGGCCACGAGCGGCGTACCGAGCCAGCCCATGCCGATCAGTGCACCGGCAAGCGATGGCGCGACAGCCGCAGCAAGGCTCCGCGGTACGGCGGTGAAGCTGGCGGCGGCTGCCCGCTCGCGTGGCGTCACGACTGCCATGACGTAGGCCGTGCGCGTCGGAACGTCCATTTGCGAAAGCGCGCTGCGAACGAGCAACAGCCCCAAGGTGAGCGGCAAGTACGAAGTGAAGGCCGCTGCGATCAGGCACACGCTGGCCGGGACGTGCGTCCATACCATCGTGTTGAGCAGGCCGATCCTACCGGCCAGCGGCACGGCCACCAGTTGCGATCCCGCGCTCAGCAATCCCGCCCAGAAGAAGAATTGCCCCGCAGCGCCGATGGATAGCCCGAAGCGTTGCATGAGCCACAGCGACAGCAAAGAGTTGACGACCAGGCCGCCGGCAAATGCATCGACGCTGAAAAGCAGCGCGAGGCGTGTGACGATGCCCCGCGACTGGTCGAGCGGAGCGGTCCTGCCGCGTGCGTGAGCTGGAGAAGTAGGCAATCGCCGATATAGCAGCCAGATAAAAATGCCTGTTACGGCGTATAGCCCAAACATCATCCGCATGGCGAGCAGCGCCGACGCGCCCGTATGCAGATGCAACCACATGGGCACGGCTGCCGCGAGTGAGCCGAGTGCGGCCGAGACGGCTCCGATCAGGCTATAGCGCGCAAAAAGGGCAGTCCGTGCGGCGCCCGCGGCACAGTCGGCAAGACGTGATTGTTCAAGCGGCAGGAACACGCTCACATCGCCCGAGCTGGGGTTGAGCGTGCCGACGAACGCAACGATCAAGAGCGGCCATAGCGAGGAAAGTGCGCCAAAGCCCAGGCCGGTCGCGGCCATTAATGTCGCGGCCGCGAGAAACACGCGGCGTGGAACAAACCGATGCGCGATCGCGCCGACCGCGATGGTGGCTCCCGCAGAGCCAATCAACGTGACGGTGCTGACAAGCCCGACGTCGACCTGCTTCAGGCCGAGCGCGAGCAGATACGCCGGCAGCAGCACGGACACAAATCCGTCGCAGAAACCCCGCAGCCCGCGGCTCAGCAACAGCCACTTCGCCGTGTGGTCGACGTTTGCCGGCAATACCCATCCCGACATGCGTCCGGCCGACGAGATCGGCCGCCCCTCTTCAGGTACGGGCATCGCTTTGACACCAGGTGTAAAGCGCGTCGTAGACGAGCATACCGTGCCGCAGTTGCTCATGATCGTCGTCGAAGTTTCGTGAGAGGCCGATTGAAATCGCGTATAGGCCTGTCGCCTCCGGCGCCAGATCGAGATGGCCGGTGTCGGCGCCGCGCACGATCCGGGCGAGCTTGAGCAGCGCCGGATCGTTCAACCGATATTTCCTCAGGAACGCGTCGAAGCTGCAAAGCTCGCCGTGATGACCCAGCTCGACGTTCGGGACGTCGAACGGAATCGCCCCCGTTTCCTGCGCGAGCCGCATGACGTCGTCACGCGGTGCATAAAGGAATTCAGGCGCTTTGTCGATAAAGCGGGCGATGAGCCACGGGCACGCAACACGATCGATCTTGGGACGTTCGCGGGTAATCCATTTCATGATGCGCCTCCGGCGTAGGCAGCAGGTGGGCCGTCAATCGTCGTCTTCCCCTGCCGCTCGCGGTGACGACCTGCCGCTTTCCCTTCTATATACCGTGCCCGCGGACGAGCGGATAAGCGACAAGGCCTATGAGCGCCGCTGCTACGACGATTACCGGCTCCTGCAGCTTTTTGAAGCGCCACAGCAGCGCGACCGTGACGAGACCGATGACGAGCGTCGGTACGTCGACGATCGACCGCTTCGCGATGACGATCACCGAACCCGTGATCGCGCCGACGGCGGCCGCAGTGATGCCGTCGACAAACGCCTTGACGCCCGGCAGCCGCCCGTATTTCTTGAAATGCGGCGCCGGAATGACCGTGAACAGATAGCAAGGCAGGAAGGTCCCGAGCGCGGCGACAACGGCGCCCGGCAGTCCTGCGACCAGATACCCGATGAAACCCACGGTGATGACGACGGGGCCTGGCGTAATCATCGCGACCGCGACAGCATCGACGAATTGCTTGTCGTTGAGCCAGTGATGCTCCGTAACGACCCCGCCATAAAGGAACGGCACGATCGCGAGCCCCGAGCCGAACACAAAGGCGCCCGCTTTGGTGAAAAAGGCGCCGATCTGCGCGAGGAGCGGCCAGTCAAGGCTTGCAAAGATGCCGCTCGCGGCGGGCAGATTCGCGGCGGCAAGTGCGTTGGCTCCGCCCCTGTGGAGCCATTTCGGCGGGGCACGCCAAAACCAGCCGATCACCCCTCCCGCAATGAAGAGCCACGCAATCTCCGACTCCGTCACGAACGTGACAATCGTGAGCGTCAGATAGATGGCCCACAGAAGCTTGTCCTTGCCAACGGTCTTCGTAGTGAGCTTGTAGGCGCTCATGGCAATGATGCCGACGACGGCCGCCCCCACGCCGTAGAACACCGCCTGCATCCACGACAGACCGCCGAAATGCGCATAGGCCCAGCCGAGCGCCACGACCATCAGGAACGACGGCAAAACAAAGGCGAAACCCACGAGCGTGGCGCCGAGAATCCGGTAGTGGACGAAGCCGAGGTAAATCGCGAGCTGCGCCGCCAGAGGCCCCGGCGCTATCTGGGCGAGCGCGAGGCCTTCCTTGTAGTCCGATTCGGAGATCCAGCCGCGCCGTTCGACGAGGTCGCGACGCATGTAGCCCGCTAATGCAACGGGTCCGCCAAAGCCTAGCGTGCCGAGGCGCAACATGTATCGCACGAGCTGCCCCAATGAATAGACAGGGGTTGCCACCGATGCCGTGCTCACTCATTCCTCCCTTTTTCGCTTTTCGTGCTCGACGCGAAATGCACGTAAAGCGCGTCCAGTACGACGGTCATTTGCTCGAGCAATTGCTCGTCGCTTTCTGCTCGCTGGCGCGTGCCGGCCATCACCGCTTCGAAGCCGACCGCTTCCGGCGCCGCAGGCCCACCGACGTCAAGGGCGTGGACGATCTCACCCAGCCGCAACAGTGCGGGATCCTCGTCGAGACCGAAGCTCGCGAGCAACACCTCGAACGTCACGCGCTCGCCCACATGGGTGAACGCGGCGCCGTCGAAATCGAAGCCGAGCGCGCCGGCTGGGCAGGCGCCCGGCGACGTGAGCCAGACAAAGCGCGCATCGGCATCGATGAACTGCCGGATCAGCCACGCGCTGGCAACGCGATCGACCCAAAGGTGCTGTCGCGTGGCCCACGTTCGCCCCTGGTACTCGCTTTTCGAGAGCCGTCGAATGGGACGCTCCGCAGCATGCGGTTCGCCGGGCGAAAGCACCGTATCGACCAGCCCGATGAAGTCTTGCCACGCGACTTCCGCACGTGTGGCCGCATCGCCCGGAAAGTAGTCGATGGTGCGAATGGCGTCGTAATCCTTGCGCAAGCGTCGCAGCAGCCGCGTCAATTCCCCGGCCGATTGACCCGAAATTGTTTTGCGCGCATCGCCAAGGCCGCGAGTGAATGTCTCGTAATCACTTTCGCGGTCGAACAGCGCCCGAAATTCCGCTTCCTGCGATGCGTCGAGGCTGGGTGCCCGCAACAGATGCGCAGTGCCGCCGCTATCGGCAATCGCGTCAGCGAGTTCGCGCAGCATCGCTTCGCGTTCTTCGGTGTAAGGGAGAAGGTAGATGCCGTCGCGCAGCACAGCACAACCCTTGGCCTTGAGAGCACGCCAGAACCGCATGCGGGCCGTCGCGTTTTCCGTAGGCAAGGTCAGCACGAGAAGCGACCAAGTCGAGTTGGCGATCATGTAGCAGATACTACTTCACCGTCACAACATCTACAAGATAAGCGCAACGAACAATCTGCATCATTCCGGCGTTGTCATTGTGCAACGCATCAAATCGAGGTGCAGCCTAGCTGCAGGGGGTGCAGGGAGTTTTTTGTGCATTGCACTAGACTTGCCCTAGGGGAAACCCTAGAATGATAGCCAAGGGATAACCCTAATCACCGACCGGGAGTCATCATGAGCTTTCTTCTCGCCCTGTTCGAAAAGGCACGCGACCTCTTCGTCTCGCCGCACCTGCCGCTCGACGCCGACTACTCGTTCGAAGCCCGTCACCGCGAAGCGCAACGGGTCCGCATCGAGCGCGCCACCGTTTTCGGCATCCGTCTCGTCGACTAATCGCCCTCGTCCAACACGCGCCCGGCAGTCCGGCGCGCGGCTCCAGTGGGAATGCCGTATCTTATGGGTCGGCTCGGCTTTCGTCCTTTGAGACGATGGTAACGAGATCACAGTAACGATCCCACGTAACGCATTCCCGGAGCAAAGGTTGAAGATCGACTCAGCGCTTCCGCCTCTCGGCGGTTGGCATCGGCGTGTGCTGCTGCTCGCCATTCCCATTATCCTGGCGAACCTCACGCAGCCCATCCTCGGCGCGGTCGACACGGCAGTGGCAGGTCACCTGGGCAGCGCCGTCGACCTGGGCGGCGTCGCCCTTGGCGGGCTCTTCTTCAATTTCATGTTCTGGAGCTTCGGCTTCTTGCGCATGGGCACGACGGGGCTCGTCGCCCAAGCGTTCGGCGCAGGCGATAGCCATGCCTTGCGCGCCGATATCGTCCGTGCCCTTGCGCTCGCAGTCGCGATCGGCTGCGTGATCCTCGTCGCGCAAGCGCCGTTGATCCGATATGCGATCGAACTGATCGGCGGCAGCGATGCCGTACGACAAAGCGCGCGCACCTATTGCCACGCCCGCATCCTAGCGGCGCCGTTCGCACTCGCAAACTACGTCGTACTGGGCTATCTCTTCGGTGCGCAACGCGCGCGCATCGCGCTTCTCAGCCAGCTATTGATCAACGCCGTCAACGTCGTGGCCGTCGTCACGTACGTCTACGCCTTTGGCTGGGGCCTTGCGGGAATCGGCGCGGCAACGGCCACCGCCGACGTCGTGGGCTTCGCATTCGGCATGATCGTGCTGTGGCGCCTGCGACCGCGCGGACTGCCCTCGCTTACATGGCGTACGTTGTCCGACGCGACGGCGCTCAAGAAATTGTTTGGCATGAACCGCGACATTTTCGTACGAACGGTCCTCCTGTTGAGTTCGTTTGCGTGGTTTGCGCACGTCGGTGCCCGGCAGGGGGATGCGATTCTCGCTGCCAATGCGCTGCTGCTTAACTTCCAGACTTTTATGGCCTACGGGCTGGACGGCTTCGCGCACGCGGCCGAGGCCTTGGTCGGCGCCGCCATCGGGACGCGGGATCGAAACGCATTCCGCCAAGCGGTCAAAGTGAACTTCATATGGTCTGCGATCGGCGCGCTCGGTTTCGCATGGGTCTATGCATCCGCCGGCACTTGGATCGTCAACGCACTCACCGATCAAGCCGCTGTGCGCTCGGCTGCGCAGTCATTCCTGCCCTGGGTGACCCTGTTGCCCCTCGCATCGGTGGGCGGCTTCGTGCTGGACGGCGTATTCATCGGCGCAACGCGCACCCGCGAACTGATGCAGACGATGGCAATTTCGTTGGCGCTGTTCTTCGGCGCTTCGTGGGCCCTCGTCGACCGCTTCGGCAATCATGGTCTGTGGCTCTCGCTCCTGATCTTCATGGCAGCGCGCGGATTGACGCTGTTGCTTCTTCTGCCGCGAATTGCAGCCGACATTCGGGCCGCCGTCCAGCAGCCGATTTGAACGCTCAGATGGCTTTCTTGGCGCGCAATCCGTCGATCTCGGTCGCGCTTGCCGCCAGCCAATCCGACAACACCTCTTCGGTGTGCTGACCGAGCGTGGGTGGCGCGCATCGATATTGCACGGGCGACTCCGACAGTCGAATCGGATTTGCGACAAGCGCAACGTTCTTCGCCAACGGATGCGGCATTTCGATGCGGGTACCGCGCGCCTGCACCTGAGGATCCGCGAATACTCGGTCGAGCGTGTTGATCGGTCCGCACGGTACGCCGGCCGCCTCCATCGCAGCGACCCATTCGTCGGTCGTACGGCGCACCGTCATGCCATGAATCAGCGCGATCAGTTCGGATCGATGCTTGACGCGCTGCGGGTTCGTTGAGAAGCGTTCGTCGCTTGCCCATTCCGGCTTGCCGAGCGTCTTGCACAAATTGGAAAACTGGCTGTCGTTCCCGACGGCGACGATCATGTATCCGTCTGCCGTCGGAAACTCCTGATACGGCACGATGTTCGGATGCGCATTGCCCATGCGCTTCGGCACGACGCTGCCCACCAGATAGTTTGCCGCCTGATTCGCTAGGCTCGCGATCTGTACGTCCAGCAGCGCAAGATCGATATGCTGCCCTTCGCCTGACTGCTCGCGACGCTTCAATGCAGCCAATACGGCCACGGTCGCGTACAAACCGGTCATGATGTCGGTCAATGCGACACCGACCTTCATCGGGCCGGCGCCCTCCGTGCCGTCGGGACGGCCGGTCAAACTCATCAGGCCACCCATGCCCTGAATCAGAAAGTCGTAGCCGGCGCGCGACGCATACGGGCCGCTCTGGCCGAACCCCGTGATCGAGCAATAGACAAGGCGCGGATTGACCGCTTTCAGGCTGGCGTAATCGAGCCCGTACTGCGCGAGGCCACCGACCTTGAAGTTCTCGAGCACGACGTCTGCCTTGCCGGCCAGCCGCCGCACGAGGCGCTGACCTTCCTCAGTCGCGATATCGATCGTCACCGATCGCTTATTGCGGTTGGCGCTCAGGTAATAGGCCGATTCACCTGTCGAATTGCCCTCGGGATCGTTCAGCCACGGCGGGCCCCAAGCGCGCGTGTCGTCGCCTGCGCCCGGACGCTCCACCTTCACGACGTCGGCGCCGAGGTCGGCCAGCAGCTGACCCGCCCACGGGCCCGCGAGCACGCGGGAAAGATCGAGAACACGCACGCCCTCGAGCGCGCCCGGCTGCAAGGTATCGTTCATGGCGATCGGCGATTAAAACGCAGCGATGCCGGTCATCGCGCGCCCGAGAATCAGCGCGTGGACGTCGTGCGTTCCCTCGTACGTGTTCACGACCTCGAGATTCACGAGGTGGCGGGCGACGCCGAATTCATCGCTGATGCCGTTGCCGCCGAGCATGTCACGCGCCATACGCGCGATGTCGAGTGCCTTCCCGCACGAATTGCGCTTCATGATCGACGTGATCTCGACAGCGGCGGTCCCCTCGTCCTTCATGCGGCCAAGCCGCAAGCAACCTTGCAGGCCGAGTGCGATTTCGGTCTGCATGTCCGCCAATTTTTTCTGAATCAGCTGGTTCGCTGCGAGCGGCTTGCCGAATTGCTTACGGTCCAACACGTACTGGCGCGCACGGTGCCAGCAATCCTCGGCGGCGCCCAGCGCGCCCCACGCGATGCCGTATCGAGCGCTGTTAAGGCAGGTGAAGGGACCCTTCAGGCCGCGCACATCGGCAAAGGCGTTCTCTTCCGGGCAGAACACCTCGTCCATGACGATTTCGCCGGTGATCGACGCCCGCAGGCCAACCTTGCCGTGAATGGCGGGTGCAGACAGTCCCTTCCAACCTTTTTCGAGGACGAAGCCGCGAATCGCGCCTTCGTCGTCTTTCGCCCAGACCACGAATACATCGGCAATCGGACTGTTGGTGATCCACATTTTGTTGCCGGTCAGCTGGTAGCCACCCGCCACTTTCCGTGCGCGCGTGACCATGCTCCCCGGGTCCGAGCCGTGATTCGGCTCCGTCAGCCCGAAACAGCCGATCCATTCGCCCGTGGCGAGCTTCGGCAGATACTTCTGTTTCACGGCTTCGCTGCCGAACTCGTTGATCGGCACCATGACGAGCGAGGACTGTACGCTCATCATCGAGCGATAGCCCGAATCGACGCGCTCCACTTCGCGCGCCACCACGCCGTAACTGACGTAGTTCAGACCCGCACCGCCATAGGCTTCGGGAATCGTCACACCGAGCAAGCCGAGGTCTCCCATCTCGCGGAAGATCGTCGGATCCGTGCGTTCGTTGCGGAATGCGTCCAAGACACGCGGCGCCAGGCGGTCCTGGCAGTAGGCCCGCGCGGATTCGGCGACCATCCGCTCATCCTCGGTCAACTGCTGCGTCAGCAGGAGCGGATCATCCCATTGAAACGACGCGGACTTGTGCTGTTGGCTCATATCTGGCTCGGGCGAAATGATGGGTGACGACAATCTACCGCCCATCCCGCACCGGATCAATCGATTTGTTCTCAGTCACCTGTGCGAAAATCGCACAGATTCAGAGCCCGTCGGATACCTACGATGCGACGCAAGATCCCCTCAACGCTCGCGCTCTCCGCCTTCGAGGCGGCAGCGCGCCACCAGAGCTTCACGAAGGCGGCCGCCGAACTGGCGGTGACGCAAAGCGCCATCTGCAGACAGATCGCCGCACTCGAAGACTTTCTTGGATTGAAGCTGTTTCGCCGCGATCGTCGCGGGGTCGCGTTGACCGAAGCCGGGCTCGCCTACAGCCGCAAAGTGGCCGCCCGGCTCGATGACGTCGAGCGCGACACGGTCGAATTGATGGGCAGCGGCGGCACGGGGGGCACGATCGAGCTGGCCGTCGTGCCCACGTTCGCGACGAAGTGGCTGCTGCCGCGTATGCCGACATTCATGGCCGCCCATCCTGAGATCACGATCAATCTCACGACCCGGACCCGCCCGTTTCTGTTCAGCGACACCGAGTTCGACGCCGCAGTCTACGCGGGGCCCGCGTCATGGCCGGGAACGGGTAGCCGATTCCTCATGCGCGAAAGTCTGATAGCCGTGTGCAGTCCGAAACTCATGGGTACTCGGCAGCACCTGAGGGCGTCCGACTGGGCGCATTATCGGCTTCTACAGCAAAGCACGCGGCCCTATGCGTGGCGAGACTGGTTCGCCTCACGTGGCATGCGGGTCGAGGGCGATATGGCGGGGCCGAAGTTCGAGCTGTTCTCGATGCACGCGGAAGCGGCCATTCAGGGCATCGGCATCGCGCTACTGCCTCGCCTGCTGATCGAAGACGAATTGACGCGAGGTGCGTTGATTCCGGTCGCTCAGCATGATTATCTGAGCGACCGGTCTTACTACCTCATTTATCCTGAGCAGAAGGCGGACAGCGGGCAGTTGCGCGTCTTCAGCGACTGGATCGAGGCGCAGGCCCGGGCCTATCGGGAGCCGCTTGGGTTGGGGTGATGCCCGGCGTGCCCCCTTGTCAGACCGCCCAACACGAGCAACCGAACGCCCCCCAGAACCCCTTCGTGTCCGAAGTCGGTAACGTGCTGCTCCATGCCGCTGCATGGGCATGCCCATGTAAGCCGCAAGCGCTGGCGCAACCGCACGCTGCTGCAGCCGCAGCGCGTTGCAGCGGCGCGCCGTCGCCCTGCGCGGCACCCCAACCACCATAGCCGCCGAACCGACGCACCGGCGACCAGTCGGGCATTGCCGGCGGGACCGGTGTGTCGTACCGCGAAAACGGCCCTGCTCCCCACACGATCCGCCCGCCGACCACCGTCAGCAACGAGGTGGTATCGACGATGTCCTGCTCGGCACACGCAAAAAAGTCGCGGTCCGGCACCACCAGATCGGCAAGTTGCCCGACGGCGATCCGCCCCTTGCGGCCGTCTTCGTTCGAAAACCAGGTGACGTATTCGGTCCATATGCGCAACGCCGTTTCGCGATCGAGCAGGTTACGCTGCGGATACATCCTGAGGCCGCCGACTGTCTTGCCCGTGGTGAGCCACGCGAGCGACACCCATGGGTTGTACGACGCCACGCGCGTCGCGTCGGTGCCGGCCGACACCTTGAGCCCCTTCTCGAGCATCCGAGCAACAGGCGGCGTGGCCTCTACCGCCTTCGCACCATAGCGCTCGACAAAGTACTCGCCTTGGTAGGCCATTCGATGCTGCACGGCGATGCCGCCCCCGAGCGCGGCGATGCGATCCATCGAGCGCTCGGAGATCGTTTCGGCGTGGTCGAAGAACCAGCGGATGCCCTCGAGCGGGATGTCCTTGTTGACTTTCTCGAACACGTCCAGCGCGCGGCTGATGGTTTCGTCGTAGGTTGCGTGCAGGCGCCAGGGCCAGCGGTTCTGGGCGAGTACGCGTACCACGCCTTCGAGTTCGTCCTCCATGTCGGCCGGCAACTCGGGACGCGCAACACGGAAGTCTTCGAAGTCAGCCGCGGAGAACACGAGCATTTCCCCCGCACCGTTGTGGCGGAAGTAGTCGCTGCCGTCGTGATACTTGACCGTACGCGTCCAGTTCACGAAGTCGTCCTTTTCCGCCTTCGGCTTCTGCGTGAACAGGTTGTACGCGATGCGAACGGTCATTTCACCGGCTTCGTCCAGCTTGCGGATGACTTCGTAATCGTCCGGATAATTCTGGAAACCGCCGCCCGCATCGATCACGCTCGTCACGCCCAGCCGATTGAGCTCGCGCATGAAGTGACGCGTCGAGTTGTACTGGTACTCGGGCGGCAGTTTGGGCCCCTTTGCCAGCGTTGCGTAGAGAATCGCCGCATTCGGATTGGCCAGCAGCAGGCCCGTCGGATTGCCCGCCGCATCGCGCATGATCGCCCCACCGGGAGGCTCAGGCGTATCCTTCGTATAACCGACCACGCGCAGCGCGGCGGCATTGAGCAACGCTCGATCGTACAAATGCAGGATGAAGACCGGCGTGTCGGGTGCCACGGCGTTCAACTCTTCAAGCGTCGGGAGGCGCTTTTCCTCGAACTGATGTTCGGTGAAGCCCCCGACCACGCGTACCCATTGCGGTGCCGGCGTGATCGCGACCTGCTGCCTGAGCATCTCCATTGCCACGGCGAGCGAGCGCACGCCGTCCCAGCGCAACTCCATGTTGTAGTTCAGCCCGCCGCGAATCACGTGCGTGTGATTGTCGATCAGACCGGGCAGCATCGGATGGCCATTCAGGTCGATCACGCGGGTGGCGCTGCCCGCCAGCGGCATCACTTCGACATCGCTGCCGACTGCGATAAAGCGGCCATTGGCGATGGCGACGGCCGTCGCGACCGGGTTGGTACGGTCCAACGTCGTGATCCGTCCGTTGCAGAGAATCAGTTCGGGCTGGGTGTCGGTTACGCTCACGAGTGTTGCCTCCAGGACGGTTAGAAGCCGAGCAAATGTTTGACGGACGCGACGGTCTGCTCGCCGGCCAACATGCCGAGCAAGCCGACGAGCGCGACCAGCGGTGGCGCGGGCGAGCGTACTTTGATCGCGCTGTAGATCACGCCTATCAGCACGCCTGCGGATAATGACAGCAGATACGTTTTCATACGGTCAGCTCGATCGCGAAATCGGTTGACGACGGCCGGTGCGCTGCGTCCGGGACGGCGTGCGGCACCAGCCATCCATGTCGCCGCCCCGAAGCTTACTTCGCGGGCACGGCAGGCAGGGCTTCGTGCGGCGCCCCCGTACGCTGGGGTGCCTTATGGACCATCGTGTACGCGTAATCGATGCCCATGCCGTACGCACCCGAATGTTCCTTCGCGATCGCCATGACCGCGTCGTAAGTTTCACGGTGAGCCCAGTCGCGCTGCCACTCGAGCATGACCTGCTGCCATGTCACAGGCACGACCCCCGCCTGGATCATGCGCTGCATCGCATAGTCATGCGCGTCCTTCGATGTACCGCCCGACGCATCGGCCACCATATAGATTTCGTAGCCACCCTCGAGCATCGCGCAAAGCGCAAACGTCGTATTGCAGACTTCCGTCCACAAACCGGAAACGATGACCTTCTTCCGCCCGTTCGCCGCGAGTGCGTCGCGAACCTTTTGATCGTCCCACGAGTTCATCGACGTCCGTTCGAGCAGTTTCTGATCGGGAAAAACGTCGAGCACCTCCGGGTAGGTGAAGCCGGAGAAGCTTTCCGTTTCGACGGTGGTGATCGTGGTCGGCACGTTGAACACCTTCGCAGCCTTGGCCAGTGCGACGACGTTGTTCTTCAACACTTGGCGATCGATCGACTGCACACCGAACGCCATCTGTGGTTGCTGGTCGATGATGATCAGTTGACTGTTCAGGGGCGTCAGTACTTCAAGCTTAGGATTGCTCATGGCGCGTATCGTCCTTGTGAGTCGGTGAGAAAAGAGGCACGCTTTCGCGTGCGAGGGCACGTCACGACGGCTGCTGATTCCGTCGCGAATCTTCCGATGTGCGATTGCCGGGCAGCGCGCCAAACATGTGCTCGCCGCATTTCGCTTCGCGCCAAGCCGTACCTGGTTTGAAGCCGGCGCGCAAACGTCGCGCGACAGGCAGCACCTGTTCGCCGGCCAGCACCCCGAGCAAGCCCGTCAGTGCAACGACGGGCGGTGCGGGCGAGTGCACACCGATCGCGCCATAGACAGCGCCGGCCAGCATGCCCGCGAGCATCGAGAAGAAGTACGGTTTCATGACGAGGGCCTTTTCGACTATCGGCAGTATCGACTGCTGGGCGATCTGCATGTGTGACAAAGACTACGCAACATTCGCCGAAATGTCCTGAAGCCCGGCTGAAGCGTCCTGAAGCGAAGAAGGCCTGCGCGCCACCTGCCAAGGCAGCGCCCTTATACTGAACCGATGTTCGCATCGACCGAATGTCCACAGACCTCATACCGATGCGCCTTATCTCTCATAGGAAACGGGTAGATGAAGCTTTCGTTCGAAGTGCTCGAAGCGCTGGACGCGATCGATCGGGCCGGCACCTTCGCGGAAGCCGCCGAACTGCTGCACCGCGTGCCTTCGGCACTCAGCTACCTCGTGCAGAAGCTGGAAGGCGAACTCGATGTCGTGCTGTTCGATCGCAGCGGCCGCCGTGCCAAGCTCACGCAAGCGGGGCGTGTCGTGGTCGAAGAAGGTCGCCGGTTGCTCTACGCGGCCGAGCAACTCGAATTGAAAGCACGCCGGATCCAATCAGGCTGGGAAGCCGAGTTGCGCATCTGCGTCGACGAAATCCTGCCGTTTTCAGCGCTATGGCCGCATGTCCACGCGTTCTACGGGACGAACATGGACACGCGATTGCGACTGTCGACCGAAGTGCTCGGCGGGTCATGGGACGCGCTGATCACACGCCGCGCAGACCTCATCGTCGGTGCAGCGGGCGAACCGCCGCAGC
>CBJMQH010000077.1:0-14148 GCA_966431825.1 uncultured Trinickia sp. | reverse complement strand
TGCTGCGCGGGATGGAGCGCCGCGGGGTGCGTCTCCACGTCGAGCGTCTGGCCGTTGGCAAGCTTGACGCCAACGCCCGTTACACCATGTTCGGGCGAACCGTTAATCGCGAGAGGTGTCACGCCGCGATGAACCGGCACCGCAAGCTGTGCCGCCCCAAGCGCGGCCGCGAGCCGCGCGCTCCAGGCAGCATCGGTCGACGCACGACCGAACGGCCCCTCGATCACATCCGCAATGATCAGCGTGCCGGGTTCGAGCCCCGGCGCCAGACCGCCTGCGGTCCCAAAGCTGATGATGCCCGACGCACCGCGTGCAAGCGCATCCGAGAGCGCATGCTCGAGTAGATCGGCACGCGCCGCATAAACGGCCTCGACGCCCGGCCCGCGTGCGATACGGGCCTCGAATGCCATGCCCGCCACGGCCAGCACGGGCAGCGACGTTTGCGTGCGCTGCGTCACAAGCCCACGGCAACGCGCGTCTGCGCGTCACGCTTGAGGTTGCGATAGCGGGCAAGCGCCCAGAGCGGGAAGAACTTGCGATAGCCGTGGTAACGCAGATAGAAGACGCGCGGGAAACCGGTCGCCGTGAAGCGCGTCTCGTCCCAAAGCCCGTGCGCCTGCTGCGTGCGGATCAGATAGGCAACACCGCGCTCGACGGCAGGATGGTCGACCGCCCCACCCGCCATCAGACCGATCAACGCCCACGCCGTCTGCGACGCCGTGCTTGCCGCGCGCTCGTAGCCTCGATAGTCGAGCTTGTAGCTCGTACCGTCCTCGCCCCAGCCGCCGTCCGCGTTCTGAATCGACACGAGCCAGTCGACCGCGCGCTTCACCCGTGGTTCGTCGTGCGAAATACCCGCAGCGTTCAGTGCACAGAGCGCCGTCCACGTACCGTAGATGTAGTTCATGCCCCAACGCCCGTACCAGCTGCCGTCGTCCTCCTGCTCGTCGAGCAGGTAGTCGTACGCACGGCGTGCCGGCTCGCTGTTCGACGGCATCTCGCCAAGCTGGGCGAGCATCGACAGGCAGCGCCCCGAGACGTCGGCCGTCGGCGGATCGAGCAGCGCACCATGATCCGAAAACGGAATGTTGTTCAGATAGTACTGCGTATTTTCCGGTTCGAACGCACCCCAGCCGCCGTTGCTGCTCTGCATGCCGACGACCCACTCGCGCGCGCGTGCAATCGCGTCGCGGTCGACGTTCGAGCCCGTCAGTGCCGCCGCGCGATGCATGGCAAGCGCCACCACGGCCGTATCGTCCACATCGGGGTAATGCGGGTTCGCGTACTGGAACGCCCAACCGCCGGGCCGCACGTTCGGCCGGCGGGAGATCCAGTCGCCACGCACGTCGAGAATTTGCAACGGCCGCAACCATTGCAAACCGCGCAGCACCGCTTCGCGGGCGCGCAGCGATTCCGTTTCGAGCAACGCATGCGCGACGAGAGACGTATCCCACACCGGCGAGAGGCACGGCTGGCAGTACGCTTCGTCTTCGCCGATCACAAGCAGCTTCTCGATCGACGCGCGCGCGATCGCGCGATGCGGATGATCGGCGGGGTAGCCGAGCACCTCGTACATCATCACCGCGTTGGCCATCGCCGGGAAAATCGCACCGAGCCCGTCCTCGCCGTTCAATCGTTCATCGACGAACGCAACAGCAGCATCGATCGCGCGTTTGCGCGACCCCTTCGGGAACAGGCCATCGACTGCACGCAGCACCGTATCGGCACAGCGGAAGAAGGCAAACCAGCCGCGGCTTTGATGGGGCGCGCGCGGCAGCAAACCCGCTTCTTCGGGCTTGCCGTGGAACAACTCGTCGATCCGGACGCCGCGCGGGTTTTTCGCAACGGGACGCAGCGCATTGAGCACGAGCAACGGCACGATCACCGTGCGGGCCCAGTACGATACCTTCGACAGATGGAACGGAAACCACGCCGGCAACGACATGATTTCGACGGGCATCATCGGCACGGCCGTCCATGGCATGTTCCCGTAGAGCGCAAGCAGAATCCGCGTGAACACGTTCACCGCCTCTGCACCGCCCGCTGCGAGAATGGCGCGCCGCGCGCGTTGCATATGCTCGGCCTGCTCGGGCTCGCCCGCCATCTTCAACGCGAAATACGCCTTCACGCTGGCGCTCACGTCCATCGCACCTTCGGCGAACAGCGGCCAGCCGCCGTCGGGCAGTTGGATACGCAGCAGGTAGCGCGCAATCTTGCGCTCCAGCTCGACGTTCGGTGCCTCGCCCAGGTAATGCACGAGCAGGATGTACTCGGCCGGAATCGTGGCATCGGCCTCGAGCTCGTACACCCAATGGCCGTCGGGCTGTTGAGCCGCGAGAATCGCATCGGTCGCTTGCGTGATCGCGCGCTCCAATGCAGCGGCAGGTTCAGAGGCGGCGCCCCGTTCCTCGCCGTTCGACACGGCGAGCACGGCGGCAGGGGCTGACAAATCGTTCATCGGCGTTCACTTCGTTCATAGATGCGCACGTCGTTCGGCCTCAGTGTGCCGAAAGACGTGCGGCGGTTCGTGCTGCAGTCGCGTGCGGCGGGGCGTCAGAACAGCGCGTAGCGCGCGACGATCCACAGCAGCCGCGCACGCGGCTTCGAGACAGGCGTACGGGGTACGTCGAAGCCGCGCTCGAGCGTGCGTTCGAGCAGACAGCGATACACGCCCGACATGATCCTCGGCGCACGCACCGCCTTGCGCGGCGACGCGTCCATCACAGCGTCGGCCTCCGCAAAATGCGCGAGCGCACGCTCGGCCAACTTCGCGCATACGCGCGGCAGCGACGGGTCATCGGCGATGCGCACCGGATCCGTTGCCGCAATCCCCTCGCGCGCAAGCAGTTCACGCGGCAGATAGCACCGGTTGATCGCTGCGTCTTCGTCGATATCGCGCAGGATATTCGTCAATTGCAGTGCACGTCCGAGATGGTGCGACAGAAGGCGCCCCGGCGCTTCCGCCATCCCGAAAACTCTCACCGACAACCGGCCCGCCGCGCTTGCCACGCGGTCGCAATACAGATCGAGCGTCGCTTCGTCGGGCGCGCAGATGTCGGCCGCGGCGTCCATTGCCATGCCGTCGATCATCGCGTGAAAATCTTCGCGCTGCAGATCGAACGTGCGGATATGCCGCGTGAGGGCGACGAGCGATGCGCGCGGACGGCCCGCGAAGCAGGCATCGATATCCTCGCGCCAGCGTTCGAGCCCCGCGCTGCGCTCGGCACGCGGCGCGTCGCTGTCGGCGATGTCGTCGACGGCCCGGCAGAACGCATAGATCTGGAACATCGCGTCGCGTTGCGCGGCCGGCAGAATGCGCATCGCGAGGTAAAACGAGCTGCTCGACGTAACGGCGGCAGCGTCGGTTTCTGGTTCTTCCGCGACGAGATTTGAAACGGCCAAGGCGAACTCCGCTGTGGCGCCCTTCTCGGGCGATGTGTAAATCGATGCGATCCAGGCGGCGTGCCGCTCGGGCACTGCAAAAAACGCATCGCATACCGAATATTCGTGCGCGATGCGCACCGGCAAGGGTGCCGGAAACGCGCGAAAGTATAACAACCTTTCAGGCCCCGTTCACGGGACCGGCCCGACGCACTGCGCCCCTCCGGCGGCCCGCAATGCGCTTTGGGCCGGCCGGCAAAGGATCCGCGACGCTCAGGCGAGCGCGACGGACCGATTGCGCCCCTGTCGTTTGGCGGCGTAGAGCGCGGCGTCGGCTTCGTTGATGAGGACTTCGTAACTCGGCAGCCCGGCGCGCGCGCTCGCACCGCCGACGCTCGCCGTGACCGGCACGCTGATGCCCTCGGCTTCGACCGGCGCATCGCCGATCGTCATGCGGATTTTCTCTGCGACGAGCATGGCATCGGCAAGCGGCGTGCAAGGCAGCAACAGCGCGAACTCCTCGCCGCCGAAGCGGCCGAACGTGTCCTGCGTGCGCACCGCATCGGCCACGCGCTGCGCCGTGACGCGCAGCACCGCGTCGCCGACCGCATGGCCGAAACGGTCGTTGATGTTCTTGAAGTGATCGAGGTCGAAGAGCAGCACCGACAAGTCGCCGCCGTAGCGCTGCCAGCGCAGGAATTCGTCGCGCAGCCGCCCTTCGAAAAACCGCCGGTTCGCGATACCGGTGAGCCCGTCGCGGTTCGCGTACTCCTGCAGCTTGACGACGGCCTCTTCGCGCTCGCGCTGCATCACACTGACGTGCGTCACATCGGACACCGTCACGCACACAGCCACCACTTCACGCCCGTGCGTAAGCGGCATGAACGTACAGTCCTGCTGCATGAAATCGACGCCGCCCGTAATCGGCCGGTCATGGTCGAACTTGAAAAGATAAGGCCGCTGCTCCCAGGAACTGAACGCAAAACTGCCGAGCTGGAAGACGCTTTCGACCTTGCGCGTTAGCCAGACGCGCGGCAGTTCGGGAAAGCTTGCGAAAATCGACCGGCCAACGACCTGTTCGGCGGCGAGCCCGCTGTGGTCATGCATAAACCGGTTCCACATCAACACCGTCATGTCGCGATCGAGCACGAAGATACCGAACCCGACGCGCTCGATCACCAGATCGCTGAGAGATTGCGGCATCGGCGCGTTCATAGGCTCGACAACAGCGCATTGAGCGCATCGTGTATGCGATGGATCGAATCTTCGGCCATCAGCATGACGAGATGCGCGCGGAACTGCTGGTCTTCCAGCGCAAAGTTCACCTCGAGCAGCAACGCCACGCGCCAGGCGAGCAGATCGGCTTGAAAGACGTCGTCGAGCGCGATCTTCTCGCCAAGCAGCCCCGGGGGGGAAAACACCGGCGTCCGATCGAGCTGGCCCATGATGCAGGAGACGCAGGCCCCCGTCAGCACGTTCGCCAGATCGAACATCAACTCTGTCTGGCTGACCGCTTCGTACGCTGAATGAACGTAAGGATCGTTCACGAGCGCGCACAGATGTCCGACGCCGCTGCTGCGGCAGATCACGAGCGCCTCGCCCTTGATGTCGGAGCGAAAGCCCTGGCGCACGGCCGTCACGCTTTCGTTGATACCCGTCATCTCGCGCAGTGTCTTTGCCGCCTCCTGAACTTCGACGACGCGCAGGCGCGGCACCGACAACTCGATGAACCGGTCGAGGAGCTTGGCGAGGCGTGTGGCGGCCTGGCCCATCGCCAGATTGGCGATCTCCTGGAGGGCGTCGCGTTGGTCTTCGCTGAAGGCGGTGTCACGCATACAGCCCGTACTCCTTGAGGATGGGTAGCAAGGCCTCCGGGGTCACAGGCTTGGCGACGAAGGCCGCAGCACCGAGTGCCCGGACGCGCTCCTGGGCAAGCGGTTGCACGTCCGCCGAAACGACGATCACGAACGTGTTCAAATCCTCATGGCGCAGCGCCTCCAGCACCTGATAGCCGTTCATGTCCGGCATCGTGAGATCGAGGAACAGGACCGAGGCTTTGCCGGCGCGGTAGAGCGCCAGCGCTTCGTGCCCGTTGGACGCATATGCGATCTCGACGTCCCAGTCGTCCGGCAAGGCTTTCGTCAGAACCTTCCGGGCGAGCAAGGAATCATCGGCGATCACAATCGGCAGAGGCATAGCGGCGTGACGAAAAATACGGAAGTGGTCTATATCGCGTTAACGGCGGCTCGAAACCCTTCTTTAGCGAGAGACGAGCGTGTCAACAGGCTGGGGCGCCTCACGGCGCTCTCATTCCGACGGGCACCTGGCGGTGCAAAGGCGCGGCTCGCGCGTCGTCGTGAAGGACGGCTTCACGGTGCGCCCGTTCCCCGCGGGCGCAACATGTCTCTAAAAGTGAAGCGAAATTCTGTGAGCAAACCGCCGGAAATGCAACTCTCCGATTTTTACCGCGTTCGTCCGAACCCTATCGGATTCAACGATGTGAAGAAATAATTCTCGCCAAAGTACGATAAAATGCGTCAAATTTTCTTTTGTGTACGTTTGCGCGGCCGGATTCGTCGCTGATTTTGCTGTGTCGACGGGTGTCCGTAACGGCGCTTTACCGCGTAGGTGTCCCATTCAACCGAACAACTCGCCTATGATTGCCTAAGGCAAGCGATCTGATCGAACGACGACAACATGACGCGCCCCCGGCAGGACGTTTTCGACACAAGCAGCGCCGCGCACGAATGGCAGGACGAAGCAGCATACCCGGCCGTGCCCGAGCCCGACTTCGCTGCGCGACGGGTCACATTGATCATTTTATTGGCGGCGGCCATCGTACTGCCGTGCATCTATGCGGCCGCCACAGCCTACAACGATTTCCACGCAAGGCTCGCCGCCGCGAGCGATACCGCCGCGCGCACGGCCCGCATTGCCGAAGAGCATGCATTGAAGGTCTTCGACCTGAACGAGACACTCGACGCGCGCGTGGCCGACCTCGTGCGCGACCTCGACAACGCGGGAATCCGCGAGCGCGAGGCCGATATTCACGACAAGCTCATGCAGATCGGCGGCGGCTACCCGCAAGTCGCTTCGGTGTCGATCTTCGGGCCCGAAGGACTCTTGCTCGCCAATAGCCGCTACTACCCTGCACCGCGCGCCTCGATCGCGACGCGCGACGACTTCGTCGGCATTCGCGGCGGGAAGATCCTTGAACACGTCTCGAAAACGATGATCTGGCACGCCGGCAACGGCGAGGCGGTCTTCAATACAGGCATCGCGCGGCGCAATGCGGACGGATCGTTCGCCGGTCTGGTCTCGGTCGCGCTGCGACGGTCCTACTTCGAGGCGTTCTACCGCGAACTGCTCGGCTCGGAGCGACAGTCGATGACGATCGCACTGCTGCGCACCGACGCGGCCGTGCTCGCCTCCTATCCGCCGCTTCCCGATCGGGCAACGCTGCCTGCGCCGTTCACCGCGGCGCTCGCGGCGGGCAGCCGCGACGGCGTACTGCATATTCCGGCGCACCACCTCGGCAGCCAAACGGGCCGCGGCGAAATCCTGGCGTACCGCCGTGTCGGGTCGTATCCCGTCTATGTGTCTTGCGTCTACAGCGAAGCCGCGGTGTGGACGAGCTGGTACCGGCGCGCGCTCGTATTTGCAGCATCGATCTTCACGCCGTCGATCGTCCTGTGGCTCGTGCTGGGCTTGTCGTTGCGTCGGCTTTCTGCAGAAGAGCAGGCGTGGAAACGCTGGCAGGACGAAGCCTCGACGCGGCGGTCCATCGAATCGGCCTACCGCCAGTCACGCAAAATGGAGGTGCTCGGTAACCTCGTGGGCACCGTGGCGCATGATTTCAACAATCTTCTGACGATCGTCGCGACGAACGTCCAAATTGCGCGGCGCCGGGACGTACCTGCCGTCCGCCGCGAACTGGATGCCATCGCGCGCGCCGTGAAGGGCGGTCAGTCGCTCACACGGCAGCTGCTCGGCGTGGCACGCAAGCAGCCGCTGCGCAACGAGACAGTCGATCTGAGCCGGTGGATGGCGGCCAGCCGCGAACTGCTGAAGACATCGCTCGGCGCGCAAGTGGCGCTTATTGTCGATATCGAAGCCGATCTGTGGCCGATCGAAGTCGATACAGCGGAGCTCGAACTGGCGCTGATCAACATCGCCATCAATGCGCGCGACGCCATGCCGAACGGGGGTACGTTGACGGTGCGCGGCAAGAACCTCACCCTGGACCGGGAAAGCGGCTTCGCGCTCGCGGGCGAGTTCGTGCGGCTCTCGCTCGACGACAGCGGCGTGGGGATGCCGCCGGGCGTCCTGGCCCACGCATTCGAGCCGCTCTTCACGACTAAGCCGAAAGGGATGGGGACCGGTCTCGGCTTGCCCCAGGTCTTTGCGTTCTGCGAACGCTCGGGCGGTCTGGCGACGATCGACAGCACCCCGGGTGCGGGCACTTCGGTACGGCTTTACCTGCCCAGAGCGAGCAGAATGCCGGCCGCCGCACCGGCCGTCGAGCCGAGCGTGGCTTCTCCGGCGGCCGACGGCGGGCTGCGGATTCTGCTTGTGGAGGACAACGACGAAGTCGCGGCGGGGACCGAAGCGCTCTTGCAGATGATGGGGCACGATGTAACCTGCGAGTTCAGCGCGGACACCGCTTTGGGTCTGATCGAGCGCACCGGCCGCGGGGAAGTCGCGTTCGATCTGCTGATCTCCGATATCCATATGCCCGGCGCGCGCAACGGCATCGATCTTGCAGAAGCGGCACAAGCGCTCGAAACGCCCTTACCGGTCATCCTGATCACGGGCTACGCACAGGAACTCGAGCGTGCGCGGAATGCCGGCGTGCGCGTGCTGTCAAAACCTTTTGATATCGCCGTTCTCGAAGCGATGCTCCACGCGCTGCGTCGCGACCGCAACGCGCGCATACACGCGGCCGGGTCGGCGGATTGAGCGCCCCGGCGCGTGTTTTGCGTGCCTGTCGCGAGAGTCAAGCCTCGAGGAGAGCACCATGCAACACACCGTCATCGCGTTCTTCGACACCTACAGTCAGGCGGAGGCGGCGCGCGAGGCGCTCGTGGCCGCCGGTGTCTCAAGCGCCGACGTCACGCTGAAGGCGCGCTGCGAGCCGACCTATGCGTCGGACGCGACGACCGCCGAAGCGGCGCGCGCAGGAAACGAAGGTTTGCTTGCCAGCATCGAGCGGTTCTTCGAATCGCTGTTCGTCGACACGACGCCGCCGCGAGAAACGGCGCAGTATGCGGAAGCGGTTCGGCGCGGCGCCGTCATGCTGAGCGTCGATGCGGCCACGGACGCAGCGGCCGCGCTTGCGCGCGTGACCCTCGAATCGATGGGACCTATCGATATCCACGAGCGTGCAGCGACCTGGCAAGCCCCGGGAGACGAGGCCCTGCGCGAGCGCTCCCCGCTTGAAGAGCTGGGCCTGAAACGGTCGAGCGGCGTACGGGTGAGCCCAGTGCATACGCACGCTCGCCCCGGGGAGGCGGTCCAAGCCGTCGAGCCCGGTGCATCGGTTGCGCCGGTTCCGCCCGTCGCACCCGTCACCGACGATGCGCTGGCGGTGCAGCCCGACAGCGAGGCGGCCCTAACGGCCGTCGCCGCAGGCTCCGCTCCCGGCATGGGCGCGGTGTTCGCTGCGGGCCATGCGCAGGCGGCACCCCAGCCGGCTGCGCAAGCAGCGGCACCCGCGGCACCGGCCCCCGCGGTGCCCGACGAGTATCTCCAGAACGAAGAGTCGCACGGCGATGCCGAAAACCGGCGCAGCGGGACCGCCATCTGACCGGCCGGCGATCTCCCGCCCCTCGAGCGACGGGGCGGGAGACAGGCCGTGCCGTGTGCTGTCCGGCTTGCTTGCCTCGGCTACTGGCCGGCGTGACGTTTGACCCAGGCCTCGAAGCGCTGGACGAATGTCGTCAGGAACTTGCGCGTGTCTTCGTTCGCGATGTTGCCATCGGCATCGAAGAATCCATCTGAATGCTTCAGGAAGATCTCGGGCTGGCCAAGCGTGGGCACGTCCAGATAAGCAAGGACGTTGCGCAAGTGTTGCTGGGCCAGCGCCGTGCCCGTCGCGCCGACCGAAATGCCACAGACGGCCGCCGGCTTGTCCTTCCAGACGCTTTGCCCCCAGGGCCGCGAGCCCCAATCGAGTGCATTCTTGAGCACGCCCGGCATCGACCGGTTGTATTCCGGCGTGGCGAAAAGCAAGCCGTCGGCCGCCTGGATGCGTTGCTTGAACTCGCTTGCCGGCGCGGGATAGTCGGCGTCGTAGTCCTGGCTGTAAAGCGGCAGCACGCCGATATCGAGAAACGCGAATTCGAATTCGGCGCTCGCGAGCTTCGTCAACGCGTGCGCAAGGGCCTTGTTCAGCGATTCGCGGCGCAGGCTGCCCACGACGACTTCGATTTTGTAAGCCATGCCATGTCTCCTTGGGTGAACAACGAGGGACGTCGACTGCAAAGCGGCCCTCCATGATATGCGCCGGCGCGATGCCGTGCAGGCTCGTTTTGCACGCATCCCAGCAGATGGCCGAGCCGGCGTGGCTTCGGCCATGGCTTTCCACAAGTTTTTCCACAGAAACTGTGGATAAGTTCGGCACGACGCACGGCACTTACGAATCGTCACATCCATGACGGCCCGATGACGGCTGCCCCGGTGTTTTTCGTTCTGTGCATCCGACCGGAACCGGCCTGCGTATTGAATCGTGCAAGCGTCGGACGCGATACCCGAAGCTGTTGTTTCGCAACGGCAATGTGCGATCAAAAAAATTTTGCAGACCGCTGTCAGATCCGCACCCCTCGCACCGACTCAAGCAACAGGAGCCCGAATCGCGGCTTCCTCAACCTACTCAAGGAGTGTCGACATGAACAAGCAATGGATCGCAGCAGCAGCCTTTACCGCCGCCCTCGGCGCCTCGCTGGCCACCCCGGTCTTCGCGGCCGATATGGAAAAGTGCTACGGCATTGCGAAAGCCGGCGCGAACGACTGCAAGGGCAACAACCATGCTTGTGCAGGCCAGGCCTCGCGGGATATGGACAAGGGCGAATTCAAGGCCGTCGCGAAAGGCAGCTGCACGACGATGGGCGGCTCGTTGAAGCCCGGTGCCTGAGCCTGGGCCGTGAGCACGGCGCCCGCGTTCGGAGCGAGGCCTTGCATCTCGCCCCTGGCGCGGCGCCGGCAACGGATACGCCTTCTTCACTGACCACGAGAGAGGACCACCTTGATCACGCACATATTAGCGGGGGCCGGCCTCGGGCTGCGGGGGCCGCACGTGGGAGAAGTCCTTGCCGCACGACCGGATGTCGCATGGTGGGAAGTCCATAGCGAAAACTACTTCGGCGGCGGCGAACCGGTCGCCGCACTCGAGCAGGTGCGCGCGCATTACCCGTTGAGCCTGCACGGCGTCGGACTCGGGATTGGCAATGCATGCGCCCCCGACGCGCGACATCTCGCGCAGTTGCGCGCGCTCGTGGCGCGCATCGAACCTGCGCTCGTGTCCGAACACCTGTGTTGGAATCGCGCCGACGGACGCACCTTCAACGACCTGCTTCCCGTGCCGCGCATCGAGCAGGCGATCCCGCTGATCGCCGAGCACATCGACATCGTGCAGACAGCGCTGGGGAGAAAGCTGTTGATCGAAAACGTTTCGGCGTACGTCGAATTCGACGGACAGCATTGTACCGAGGCCGAAATGCTTGCCGAACTGAGCACACGAACCGGCTGCGGCGTACTGCTCGATCTGAACAATCTGCATGTGAACGCGCTCAATCTGGGCGTCGATCCCTACGCGGAGATCGCGAGGGTGCCTCGGGACGTGGTCGGCGAAATTCATGTGGCTGGCTTCGAATGGCTCGACGACGTGGCGATCGACACGCACGGCGCGCCCGTTAGCGAGACGGTATGGGCGCTGCTCGACGCCGCACTCGCACGCTTCGGACCCGCAACGCCCGTCTTGCTGGAACGCGATACGAACCTGCCGCCGCTCTCCCTGCTGCTCGAGGAATTTCAAACGCTGCAGCGTCGAACCGCCGGTGCCGCGGCCACGCTCTGCGTCGATCACGAGGCTTGCCAATCATGCTGACCTACGAGGATCGTCTCGCTTCGTTCGCAGGCGCAATGGCCGACGCCAACCACGCGCCTTTCGGGGCGACAGCCGCGAGCGCTGGGCGGATCGCCATCTACCGGAACAATGTGAGAGTGAATCGCGTCGCCGCGCTTGCCGACGCGTTTCCGAATGTCATTCAGTTGGTCGGGCTCGACTACTTCCGTGCGTTAGCGCGCGCGTACGCGGACGCCGTCTCGGCCAACAGCGCAAACCTGCACGACGACGGCGAGCGCCTGCCGGCCTTCATCCGCACGTTCGCGCCTGCGGCCGACTTGCCGTATCTCGCCGATGTCGCACAAGTCGACTGGCTCATGCACCGCGCGTACTTCGCAGACGATACGCCCGCCGTCAACCCCGAGGTGCTCAGCGTGATCGGTCCTGCGCGCTTCGGCATGGCCGTGCTTCGGTTTGCGCCATCGCTGGGCCTCGCGCAATCGGCGCGCTGGCCGATCGCCGATATCGTCGCGATGCACGAGGGTGGTCCGACAGCCGACCTCGGCACCGGCGCGCAAGCACTAGCGATTTGGCGTGAGCGGCACATCGTGCGCTGGGCACCGCTCGATGCGGCGCAGGCGGGCGCGCTCGATGCACTGCTCGCTGGCGCCACGGTCTCCGCTGCATTTATGGCAACGCCCGCTGCCGATCCGACCACATTGCTGACGCAGCTCTTCGGGCAAGGGCTGGTTTGCGCCATCGAGGAGTCGTCATGAATACGATCCGCCGCCTGCTCGGCCTGCTGGATACCGCGGCAACCGCGTCGCAACCGCTCGTTGCGCTCGCCGTGCGCCTTTATCTGTTCCGCGTGTTCTTTCTCTCGGGGCTTACCAAATTACGGAGTTGGGACTCGACGCTTTATTTGTTTTCGAACGAATATCATGTACCGGTTCTGCCGCCCGCGGTCGCCGCGGTCATGGGGGCGGGCGGTGAGTTGCTGTTTCCGGTGCTGCTGCTCGCCGGATGGCAGGGGCGCTTTGCGGCAGCAGGGCTCTTCGTCGTCAATCTGGTGGCCGTGCTGTCGTATCCTGACCTGGAACCCATCATGGTCAAGGACCACGTGCTGTGGGCCGTGCTGATCGCCTACCTGTTCGCGCACGGCGTGGGGCGGTGGTCGGTGGATGGCTTTTTTCGCAGTCGAAAAGGTATGGGCTTGGAGCGGAAGACAGCGTGAGCGCAACGGCAACTCAAGCAATCCATAGCGATCCCAGCTACCTCGCGAAGTTGCGCCATGACCTCGTGCGATTCGCCCATCTGCAGCTTCGCGATGCAGGCGCGGCCGAGGACGCCGTGCAGGAGGCCATGGCCGCGGCCTGGACGCAAGCCGACCGCTACGCAGGACAATCCGAGCACCGTACCTGGGTGTTCGGCATCCTGCGGCACAAACTCTTCGATACGCTGCGCGCGCGCAAGCGGACGATCAATTTGAGCGCGCTCGATGACGAGCTGACGCACGAGGCACAGCTCGATGCGTTGCTGTTCGACGCGAACGGGCACTGGGCTGCGCATGCGAAACCGCAGCGCTGGCCGACACCGGAAACGGCGCTGGCAAGACAGCAGTTCTGGCGATTGTTCGAGACGTGCCTTGACCGGCTACCTGAACGCATTGCGCGCGTATTTATGATGCGCGAATTCCTCGATTTGGAAATCGACGAGATCTGCGAGGAATTGAGCGTCAACACAAACCATTGCAGCGTGCTGATGTACCGCGCGCGAATGAAACTGCGCACGTGTCTTTCCGAGCGCGGCATCGATTGCGAGGATATGGATGCTTGACTGCAAGCGTGTCACACGGCTGCTTTCCGACGCGCTCGATCGTCCGCTTTCGACGGTCGAGCGACTCGGCGTTATCGGGCATCTTCCGACTTGCAGCGGATGCCGGGCGTACCGCCGGCAGATCGCACGGATACGCGAGACGATGCGGGACGCCGCTTCAGGCGCATATGAGGCGCCTGAAGCGGACAACGAAACGCAACGGCGTGGGTGACCGGCGGATCGAATATCGCTGCAATTTCGGGCGTAAGGGGAAGAGGGACCGACGCGCGAGCCAGTCGTCAGTCGAGCAGTGCGCTCACGGCTTCCGGGGGGCGGCCGATCACGGCCCGGCCATCGCGCACGACGATCGGCCGCTGCAAGAGAATGGGATGCGCTGCGATCGCTGCGAGTAGGGCCGCGTCCGACAACGACGCATCGGACAGTCCCAACTCGGCGTAGACCGCCTCGTTATCGCGAATCATATCGCGCACGGGCCCGCCGAGCATGGCGTGCAACGTCTGCAATTGCTCCACAGTGGGTGGGGTCTTCAAGTACTCGATGACAGTGACGGGTTCGCCGGATGCGCTCAACGCGCTTTGGACGAACTCGCACGCGCCTCTCGATTTGGAGCAGCGAGGGTTGTGGTAGATGGTGATCATGTCAGTGCGTCAGTTGTTGCCGGAGGACGCGCTATTGTACGGCGGTGCGGCCGAAGGTCCGAGGCGCTGCAATGAGGTGCTCCGGCGCGGTTCGCAGGCGCCGTTGGGGACCTTCCTGGCGCGTGAAGACGCTGCGCCGCATAGCTTGGTTGTGGGTGCAGCGGCAGCACACGAGCGGCGGCCGGTTTATTCGCATACACCGGTAGGCGAAGGTCGAGGTCGACACGAAGG
>CBJMQH010000076.1:0-14205 GCA_966431825.1 uncultured Trinickia sp. | reverse complement strand
GGCTGGGCCGCACGCAGCGATCGGCCAGGCCGCCCCGCTATAATGAGCAACTTTTCGGCGTGCGGCCTGCATCCGACGCCCGGCGCGTCATACCGCTTCGCAGGCCGGTCCTTCGCGCACAGCAACTATGGGAACGTCTTGGAAACCCAAGCAAGTTTGAGAAAGGCGGTCGGCGAGGGCCAAACCTCGCCGACGAGCGTCGTACGGCGGCTCTGGCCCTATTTGAAGCCGGTGTTCTGGGTGCTTGTACTGGCGATTGCCTCGATGGGGGTGAGCGCTGCCACGGACGCCGGTATCCCCGCGCTGCTCAAGCCGCTGCTCGACCGCGGATTCGGCGCCCACGCGAGCGATCAGGCCCGGTGGTACGTACCGCTCGCCGTCATCGGCCTCGCGCTCGTGCGCGGTATCGCGCAGTATGCGTCCCAGTATCTGCTCTCGTACGTTTCGAACCGTATTTTGTTGCAGCTGCGGCTCGACATGTTCGAGCGGATGATCCACACGAGTGCCTCGTTCTTCCAACGCGAGACTGCGAGCACGGTCATCAACGCGATCGTCTTCGAGGTCAATCAGATCCTCGGCGTGTTGACGAGCGTGATGATCACGCTCGTGCGCGATTCGCTCACGGTCATGTTCCTGCTCGGCTACCTGTTCTATTTGAACTGGCGCCTGACGTTGATCGTCGCGCTGATTCTGCCTGGCATCGGCTGGCTCGTGAGCAAGATCAATCGCCGCCTGCGTCGCCTCGGCCGCGAACAGCAGACACTCACGAACGAGTTGTCCTACATCGTCGAGGAAACCGTCGGCGGCTACAAAGTCGTGAAAACACACAACGGCGAACGCTACGAAATCGACCGTTTCACGGCGATGAGCCGGCGCCTGCGCGGCTATGCGATGCGCATGACGGTGGCCGGGGGGCTCGCGCAGCCGCTTACGCAGGTGCTGGCGTCGGTCGCGCTCGCCATCGTCATTACCATCGCCGTCGTGCAGTCGGCCCACAACCAAACGACGGTCGGCGGATTCGTCGCCTTCGTCACGTCGATGCTGCTGGTCATTTCGCCGCTCAAACACTTGATCGACGTCAACCAACCGCTGCAGCGCGGTATGACGGCGGCCGAACTCATCTTCGGGCTCATCGACGAGCCGATCGAGCCGGCAGGAGGCTCACGCCCCCTCGCCAATGCCCGCGGGGAGATCGCGTTTCGCGACGTGACGTTCACCTATGGTGCGGTCGATCGGCCGACGCTCGATCGGGTCTCGTTCACCGCGGCACCCGGTGAAATGATCGCATTGGCGGGACCGTCGGGCAGCGGCAAGACGACGCTCGTGAACTTGCTTCCGCGGTTTTTCCTGCCCACGGGGGGCCAGATCCTCGTTGACGGTGTGTCGATCGACGAATACGACGTGCACGCCTTGCGCAGCCAGATCGCCATGGTGAGTCAGGACGTGGTCCTGTTCAACGATACGATCGCGGCCAACGTCGCGTACGGCGGCACGCCCGACCGTGCGCGTGTCGAAGCTGCGCTCGCGGCAGCGAACCTCACCGAGGCGATCGCCGCGATGCCCGACGGCATCGATACGCTGATCGGCGGCAACGGGATGCGGCTCTCCGGTGGGCAGCGCCAGCGCCTGGCCATCGCGCGTGCGATCTACAAGGACGCGCCGATCCTGATCCTCGACGAAGCCACGTCCGCACTCGATTCCGAATCCGAGCGCCACGTGCAGGCCGCATTGGAGACGCTGATGAAGGGCAGAACGACGCTCGTCATCGCGCATCGGCTTTCAACGATCGAGCGCGCCGACCGCATCCTCGTCATGGAGGCGGGCCGGATCGTCGAGCAGGGCAGCCATCAGGCGTTGTTGCGTCAAAACGGCCTTTACGCGCACCTGCACCGGATCCAGTATCAGCAGCAGGCCGCTTGACGCGCCGCCCGCGTACGACGCTCAAACGCCGCTCGTGACGAGCGGCAATACCGTCAGGTCCGGATGCGTGCCGTCGACGATCGTACGCCCGATGTGCGTCGCTTCGTCGGCCGCTTCTTGTTCCGTTTTGAAGGACTCCTCTCCGTCGGCGTGGAACGGCACGGTATGGCCGGGCAGCTTCGGATTCGCCCCCGGATGGCAGACATAGCCGATGTAGGTGAATCGGTCGCCAGCCGCGGTCGGGCGATCGGGTTCGTCCTCGTGGCCTTTCACGCTCACGAGCACATGAATCTCGAAACCCTCATACCCGCTGGTCCGCCACCGGCTGGTATCTTCGACTTCGGCCATGTCTCCCTCCTGTGATCCGTCATTTCCTTCGTTGCACTGACGATTCGCTTCGACAAGCAGTCGCTGCCGCCTTCACGTCAATGCCGATGCCGCATGCGGTCCCACGCGCGATGCTCGCTCAAGCGGTGCATCCAGCGTTCGCGGTGATGAGCGCGGCGATAGTGCGCCGCAATAATTGTCGCGGCGACCACGAGCACGATCAGACCCGTGACCCATCCGATCATCGATTCGGCCATGGCAACCTCCTGCGCGATAGATCCCGATCCTGAAAGTTTAGGAGATCTGGGCATATCCGCCGCGCTCGTCAAACGGCCGACGGCGGGCCGCGTTCGTATCGATGTATCGATGGTTTCGATTGCGATCCGGCCCGCATTACGGTTGTTACGGGCGGACACAACTCGTGCTGAACGCGGTTTCGCGTTCGCGCATCTAAACTGCATGGGGAAGGAGAGCGCCATGGTGATCAGATCAATCATCGCGATCGGTGCGGTCGCGTTGCTGGGCGGATGTGTGGTAGCCGGACCGCCGGCCTACTATGGGTACGACTATTCCGCGCCGAGCTACTATGCGCCGGGCTATTACGCTCCCGGATATTACGCGCCGGGGTACTACGACTACGGCGGTCCGTCGATCGGCATCGGCTTGGGCTTCGGTGGTGGCGGGGATCACCACTGGCACGGCGATCACGGCTGGCATGGCGATCACGACTGGCATGGTGGACACGGCGGACACTGGCGCGAACGTTGACGGCAGATAAGCCGCTTCTTGCCAAACCGGCGGCCCACCGCCCGACTTCGGTGAGGACTACCGAGCGTGCCTCGAACCACTGAGCCGCGGCGGCCGCTTTAACGGCGCTGGGGGACGTTGCGGCGGCGACACGGCGCTAGCCGAGTGCAGCAGGCACGCTATGGCCGAGCACCGCTGCGGCCGTCAACGCGAGTCCCATCAACACAGCTTCGGCCGACAGCCATCGCCTGAATGCCGTCAGCGCTTCCGGGCGGCCCGCGCGCACGCGCGGCAAGTAGACAGCGCGGTTGATTGCGCCGATGGTCACGACGACGGCAACTGTCACCAGCTTCGTGGCGAGCAGCAGCCCCCAAGCGCCCGCAGACAGCGCGGCGAGCGAGCCGCCGAGGCCGCGATAGGCGTTGAACATGCCCGTTGCGATCGCGAGCGCGAACGTGACTGTCGCGATCTGCGAAAGCCGCTTGGCGTGATGCGGTGCACGCGCATCCGCGGCCGCCAAGCGGTGCCGGAGCGGTCCGGCAGCGGCCATGACGGCGCCGGACCACGCCGCTGTCGCGAGCAAATGGACGAAGTGGATGAGTTCCGGCGCAGAGCCGTCGCCGGCGTCGGCCGCGTGGGTCGTTGCGGCGTGGGCGAAAGCGAGTAAGGCGAGACCGGCTCCGAGCCCAATCTGTGCGAGGCGATGCGCGGCTGTCGGTGCGTCGGTGGACTGATGCGTGTATGCCGTGGCTGACAGGGCCAGCGCCGTACCGGCCATCCCGAGACTCCACATCGCACCGAAATGCGAATGGACGAGAACGATCGGCACGGCCCCAAATGCATCGGCGAGCGGCTCGCCCGCCATGACGCTCGCCTGCAGCGGCAAATACCCGCATTGGGCGACGATCAGCAGCACGAGCGCTGCCCGTATGGTGAGCGTCCGCATGGCGCCCCCGAAGCCGAGCAGGGCGGCGCCGAGCGCGAAGGCGAACGCGAGGTCCGCGATCGCACCGAGCGCAATTTGGGCGAGAACGGTGGGATCGACCGTTTGCAGCACGTTATTTGACGATGAACGTGTAGTCGCCGTGCGTGCGATGGCCGTCCGGTGCGACAGCAGCCCAATGAACGGTGTAGCGCCCCGGGGCAAGCGCGGGCAGCGCAACGCTCAATACTTGCGGTTGGGCATCGTCGACGTGCGCTTTCCCGGTCTGGACCGCTTTGCCGGCGCTATCGGTCACGATCAGCGTCGAGAAGGCAGGTTCGAGTTTGCCGTCGAACGTGATGCTGACGGCGGGCGGCGAGGCGACGGCGGCACCGGCCGCGGGCGTTTGCTGCTTCGGTTGAACATGGGCCAGCGCCGGGCTCGCGAGACAGGCCGCGAGGCCGAGCGTACAGAGTGTCTGTTTCAGCACGGTTGCCGCAGGATGGAACAGGGGTTGGAAGGCCGGCATGATATGTCCTCCGTTTATTGAAAGAGTGGCTTGCCGAGCGTGCGCGGCGCCAGATCGTCGAAGAAGATGTGTGCCTGGACGAGCAGGCCCACGCGCGAACCGCTCGCGTGGTTCACCGGTATCTGTGCTTCTATACCGAGTTGACCGTACCGATTCATCCAGAGGAAGCCGGGATTGACCGTTCCTGTGGTCTGGCCCTGGCTGCGCGAGAGTGGCACTTCCACGATCGGTACAAGGCTCGCGAGCGGTTCGGGCCATCCGATGTCGTGAACGTGCTGCTGAAGATAGGGCAGGCTGTACTGCACCGTGAACCCATAGTTGAATGCGTTGGGCTGGCCGCCGCCCGTGGTGAGCGCGGGGCCGGCCTCGGCCGTCACGGCGACGGGGCGCAGCCAGCCGAGCGCGTCGGGCAGATCGCCGAAACCTTTGCCGGCGAAAATCGTAGGCGAGATCGTCGAATAGGTGTTCGCGATCGCACGGCTCCCCGTGCCGCCCAGCTCTGCATGCACGGCGACCGATGCCATGAATTCGTGCGGCTCGTTCACGTAGAGCAGGTACTTGAGACCGACGCCAAAATTGTCGAAGCCGCGCGTCGTGGGGTTGTTCTGCGTGACGTACGCGCCGTCGACCGAGACGGCCAGCCGCGGCGTGACGAGCTTGTCGTATTCGAAGCTGAACGTGTTGATGCTTTGATCGCCGTCGTCGCCGGCTGTGCGTTGGTGGCCGTATTCGGCGTTGAATTCGTCGCCGACGCCGGGATCGTCGACTGCCATCGTGGCGGGGAACACGCGGTTGCCGGCGATGGCATGGCCGCTGGCGGCGCTGGGTGCGAGCAGCGCGCAGGCGAGCGCAAGCGTCGCGCACGCCCAAGCATACGGCCTGCTGCCGTATGAAGAAACGGAAAGCATATGTTGTCCTGGTGGATGTCGATATCGGTCGCCGCTCGCGCATGGCGTGCGGCGGCACCGGCGCGCGTTCGTGCGCTGCGCCGGATCAGGTCAGTGCGGTATCGGAACCAGGAGCAGGCGGCGCACGCGGTTGCGCGGCCGTGGGGATGGTGGCAAGACGGACGGCTTCGAAGCGTGTTGCCTTGGCGTGCGCAATCGCGCGGACGGTGACGGCGAACCGTGCAGGGGCCGGCGGGACGGCCGGCATATGCGCGAGCAGACTGCAATAGCCGCAATCGTCGGCGCCGAGCGCCGCCGCGTGATCGTGACCGTGACGTGCGGGTTGCGCGGCGTCGGTCAGCGTTTGCGTCGTGCAGAGCGGGGCAGTCGTGCGTCCGGCTGCAAGCACGTGCGAAATCGTCGGCGCGAGCGTCGCCACCAGGATTGCAAGCAATCCTAAAAGGCTGACGAGCTTCGAGTGACGGCGCGCAAACATCGAGAGGCAGATGTGAATCGGGACGCGGGTGCGAGGCCGCGATTATCTCATGAAGCAGTTGGGGGCCTTGCGGCGAATGCGCGCGGGCCGTGGCGACCCGCCCGGCGGCAGACCTACATCAGCACGATGTCGTACTGCTCCTGACTCAAATTCGATTCGACCTGCAGTGAGACGGGTTTCCCGATGAAGTCGATGAGCATCGCAAGGTGCTGCGATTCCTCGTCGAGAAAGAGGTCGATGACCTGCTGCGATGCGACCACCCGGAACTCGCGCGGATTGAATTGCCGCGACTCTCGCAGAATCTCGCGCAGCACGTCGTAGCAAACCGTGCGCGGCGTCTTCACCTGTCCCTTGCCTACGCACACCGGGCAGGGCTCGCACAGCACATGCGCGAGCGATTCGCGCGTGCGCTTGCGCGTCATCTCGACGAGCCCCAACTGCGAGAACCCGTTCACGGTCGAGCGCGTGCGGTCGCGCGAGAGCGCTTTCTTCAGTTCGCTGAGCACGGCGTCGCGATGCTCGGCGTTCTCCATATCGATGAAATCGATGATGATGATGCCGCCCAGATTGCGCAGCCGCAGTTGGCGCGCAATCGTATGCGCCGCTTCGAGGTTCGTCTTGAAGATCGTATCGTCGAAGTTGCGCGCACCCACGTAGCCGCCCGTATTGACGTCGATCGTGGTCATCGCTTCGGTCTGATCGATCATCAGGTAACCGCCCGACTTCAAATCCACGCGCCGCGACAATGCCCGCTGAATCTCCGACTCGATGTTGTAGAGGTCGAACAGCGGCCGCTCGCCCGTGTAGTGATGGAGCTTCGAGCTGACAGCCGGCGTAAACTCCGCCGCGAAGTCCGTCAGCATCTGAAACGTTTCACGCGAGTCGATCTGGATCCGTGTCGTGTCATCGCCCGCAAAATCGCGCAGCACCCGCTGCGCCAGATTCAGGTCCTGATAGAGCAGAGACGTCGGCGGTACACGCTGCGCCTGTGCAACGATGGTCGTCCAAGTCTTGCGCAAGTAGGCGACATCGGCGGCCAGTTCCTCGCTCGTCGCGTCTTCGGCGATCGTTCGAACGATATAGCCGCCCTTTTCGTCGGCGGGCAGTACGGCCGTCAACCGTGCCCTGATCGCCTCGCGCTCGGACTCGCTTTCGATCTTCTGCGAAATTCCGATGTGCGGCTCCTGCGGCAGATAGACGAGCGTGCGCCCCGCGATGCTCACCTGAGTCGAGAGCCGCGCCCCCTTCGTGCCGATCGGATCCTTGATCACCTGGACCATCAGCGTCTGGCCTTCGAACACCGTCTTCTCGATCGGTTGCTGCGGCGGCGCATGTTCGCCCGCCACGCGCGGGTGCCAAATGTCGGCCACATGCAAAAACGCCGCACGCTCGAGCCCGATATCGATAAAGGCCGACTGCATGCCCGGCAGCACACGCACAACCTTGCCGAGATAGACGTTGCCCACCCGCCCACGCGAAAGCGTGCGCTCGATGTGCAACTCCTGCACGGCACCCTGTTGAATCAGTGCGACCCGCGTTTCCTGCGGCGTGACATTAATCAGGATTTCTTCGTTCATTTAGGCTTCGAATCGCTTCAGAACGCAACGTGGGCCGCGCGCAGCAACGCAGCGGTTTCAAAAAGGGGCAGACCCATGATACCCGAATAGGACCCCGCAATATGCGCGATGAACTCGGCCGCGCGGCCTTGAATGCCATAGGCGCCGGCCTTGCCGAGCGGTTCGCCGCTTTGTGCATAACGCAGCAGTGCCTCTCGCGAGGCCGGCGCAAAACGGACCGTCGAGCGCGACAGCGCGGGCGGCAGCAACTCGCCCTCGGCGTCGACGACGGCCAGCGCCGTCAGCACCTCATGCTCGCGGCCCGCAAGACGCAGCAGCATCTCGAGAGCATGTTCGACGTCGTTCGGTTTGCCGAGGATCGCGCCGTCGATCGTGACCGTCGTATCGGCCGTGAGTATCGGGGCAGCGGCGTGGCCGCCCGCGATCCGGCGCGCATGGGCCGCTTCGGCCTTGGCGATCGTAACGCGTTGCACATAGGCATCGGCGGCTTCGCCGGGCACCTCGGCTTCGAGTGCTTCGGCGTCCTCATCGGCGCGCGGCAGCAGCAGTTCGAAGCGAGCGCCGAGCTGCGCAAGCAATTCCTGGCGCCGTGGACTCTGTGAGGCGAGGTAGACGAAAGGGTGCAGCGAGGGGTGGGTCGTCGGTCCGGGCATCGGTCGTATCGTTTTCGGGTGGGCGTCACGCCGCGCACCACGCCGAAACGTAGCCGCGCGTCAGACGCGATGATAGGGGTGATTCTGCGTGATGCTCCACGCGCGGTAAAGCTGCTCCGCAAGCAACACCCGCACCATGCCGTGCGGCAACGTCAGACTCGACACGCGCAGCAGCAGTTCGGCACGGGATTTGACCTGCGGATCGAGCCCGTCCGCGCCGCCGATCACGAACGCCACGTCGCGCCCATCCTGCTGCCAGGCCGGCAGTGCCTCGGCCAGCTGCATCGTCGTCCAGTCGCGCCCGCGCTCGTCGAGCGCAACGAGGCGCGCGCCTTTCGGCAGCGCCGCTTCGATGCGCTGGCGTTCGGCAGCCATCACACTGTGTGCCGAGCGGCCACCTGAGCGCGGCTCCGGCTTGATTTCACGCAGCTCGATGCGCGCCTCGGGCGGCATCCGCTTAGCGTACTCGTCAAAGCCGGTCGCGATCCAGTCGGGCATCTTGTGGCCCACGGCAAGGATGTACAGTTTCATCGTCGAGTCGCGCTTGACGAACCGGCCGCGCCGCGTGCGCCCCCCTCGCGGTCAGGCAGCATCGGCAGCCGTTCACGGCCCGTCACGCGCTTACACGGTCAGCTCTTGCGCGCGGGGGCCTTGCGGGCGGCCGTCTTGCGCGCGGGCTTTGCAGCCGGCGGCGCCTCGTCTTCCTCGTCCTCTTCGTCGTCGAGTGCTTCGCTCGGCCGGGCGCCGCCGAACGCACTCGTGTTCGCGAGCTTCACGCGCACGGGCTTGTCGCCCCAGATTTCTTCGAGGTTGTAGTACTGACGCAGCGCGGGTTGCATGATATGTACGATCGCGTCGCCGCAATCGACGAGCACCCATTCGCCGATGTCCTCGCCCTCGGTGCTGACGATGTCGCCGCCGGCTTCCTTCACCTTCTCGCGCACGCTCGAGGCCAGCGCCTTCGTTTGCCGGTTCGACGTGCCGCTCGCCACGACGACGCGGTCGAACAGCTCCGTCAGATGGCTCGTATTGAAGACCTTGATGTCTTGCGCCTTGACGTCTTCGAGACCGTCGATGATCGCACGTTGCAGTTTGCGGATGTCCATGATTACTGGTGGTACAGGTGATGTTGAAGAATATAGTCCCAGACGGCCGGCGGAATGCCGAGCGGCGCATTCGGCCGCGTGCCGTCCCCATGTGGCCCTTTGCTGCGCGATGCCATGTCGAGCCGCTCGCGCAGCGCCGTGCGGATGTCGGTTGCCGATACATCGAACGCGAGTGTCTCGTCGACAAGCAGATGGCCGGCCGGCGTGCCGCGCAGGACGCCCGCCTCGGCGCGCCGCGGTGCGAGTTCGCGTGCGAGCGCCGCAGGCATGGCATCGATGTCGAAGCCGGGCCGCGCCTCGGCGCAAATGTGTGCGTAGTCGAACAGGCGCCGCCAGTCGCGCCAGGTATCGAGCCGCAACAACTGATCCGCCCCGATCAACAGCGCAATCGACGCGCTCGCGCCTTCGCGTGCACGCCAGCGAGCCAGCGTATCGACCGTATAGGTCGGCCCGGCATGCTCGACCTCGTCTGTCGCAACGGCGACGGCGACGCCGGGCAGTGCCAGCGAAGCTGCCGCGACGCGCGTCATCGCAAGCCGGTGCTCGGCCGGCGACACATCGGCCTTCTGCCAAGGCTGGCCTGCGGGCAGGAACACGAGCTCGGTCAAACCGAGTAGCTCCGCGAAGCGGCGCGCAAGGGCGAGATGACCCTCGTGAATCGGATCGAACGTGCCGCCGAGCAGGCCGATCCGGCGCGGCAGCGGCGCCGGCACCTTGGCCGCGCCGGCGGCACATGCCGCTTGGCCTGCTGCGGCATCAGACGAGCTGTGCGAGATCGGGTTCAGAAACGGCATTCCTTGGGTGCGTCAGCGCATCAGAGCCACTCGCGCGGCTTCAGGAAATCGCTGGCGAGGCGCGCCTCGGGCGAGCCCGCTTCCGGCTGCCAGTCGTAGCGCCAGTGCGCGACCGGCGGCATCGACAGCAGAATCGACTCGGTGCGCCCGCCGCTTTGGAGTCCGAACAGCGTGCCGCGGTCGAACACGAGATTGAATTCGACGTAGCGCCCGCGGCGGTACGCCTGGAAATCGCGTTCGCGCTCGCCGTAGGGCGTGGCGCGCCGTTTCTCGAGGATCGGCAGGTAGGCTTCGAGAAACGCGTCGCCGACGCTGCGCATCATCGCAAACGAGCGCTCGAAGCCGAGCGAGTCGAAGTCGTCGAAGAAGATGCCGCCCACGCCGCGCGTTTCGTTACGGTGCTTCAGAAAGAAGTACTCATCGCACCACCGCTTGAAGCGCGGATACAGATCGTCGCCGAACGGCGCCAGCGCGTCGCGACAGATCCGGTGAAAGTGTTGGGCGTCTTCCTCGTAGCCGTAATACGGCGTGAGGTCCATTCCACCGCCGAACCAGAACACCGGTGCTTCGCCCGGCTTCGTAGCGAACAGCAGCCGCACGTTCATGTGGGCGGTCGGGCAGTGCGGGTTGCGCGGATGCATGACCAGCGATACCCCCATCGAATCGAAGCCGCGCCCGGCCAGTTGCGGGCGGGCAGCGCTGGCAGACGGCGGTAGCGCATCGCCGGCCACGTCCGAAAAACCGATGCCGCCGCGCTCGATCAGGGCGCCGCCTTCGAGGATGCGCGTGACGCCCCCGCCGCGCAGCCGCTCGCCGGCCGGGCGCGTCCAGGCGTCCTCGGCGAACGCGGCGCCGTCGAGCGCACCGATTGCGTCGGCGATGCGCGTTTGCAGTCCTTGCAGATAGGTCCGAACAGGGGTGACGTCGTATGTCGAATCAGTCATGGCGTGACGAGCGGTCGATGGGCAGGCTGCCGGCGCTCGATGTGATCGATGCGGGCATTCTAGCGAACGCTGGCGGTAACGGGGCGGGAAAGCGTCTCGGCCGGCACCGCGGCGGGCCCTGATAAGCGCGCCGCGCCACCGTCCGTGCGGCGGGGCCGTGCGAACGAACCCGGGTACCGGCACGGGTCTGAAGACCGTCCGCGAACAGCCCCGATGCCGGGCGGCGCGCAATGCATGCCGCGCCGGATTGCGGGTCAGTGCTTCCGGTTGAGGGCGCGATAACCGATGTCGCGGCGATATTGCATGCCGTCGAACCCGATGTGGTTGATGGCATCGTAGGCCGCAGTCTGCGCGCCGCGCACCGAATCGGCCAGGCCGACGACGCAAAGCACACGGCCACCTGCCGTCACGAGCTTGCCGTCCACGAGCGTCGTGCCTGCGTGGAACGTCACGGCATGCTCCGTTTCACGCGGGATGCCGGTGATCGCGTCGCCCTTTCTCGGCGTGTCGGGGTAGTTGTGTGCGGCCAGCACGACGCCGAGTGCCGTACGGCGGTCCCACGTCAATTCGACCGTATCGAGCGTGCCGGCGATCGCGTGTTCGACGACCGTCGAGAAATCGCCCTTCAGGCGGGCCATGATCGGCTGCGTTTCAGGGTCGCCCATGCGGCAGTTGAATTCGAGCGTCTTCGGATTGCCTTCGGCGTCGATCATGAGGCCGGCGTAGAGGAAGCCCGTGTAGCGGATGCCTTCCTTTTCCATACCGCGTACGGTCGGCAGAATGATCTCGCGCATCACACGCGCATGCAGTTGCGGCGTCACGATCGGGGCGGGCGAGTACGCACCCATGCCGCCCGTGTTCGGGCCGGCGTCGCCGTCGAGCAGACGCTTGTGGTCCTGGCTCGACGCGAGCGCGAGCACGTTCTTGCCGTCCACCATGACGATGAAGCTCGCTTCCTCGCCGGCGAGGAATTCCTCGATGACGACGCGTGCGCCGGCATCGCCGAGTTTGTTATCGGCCAGCATCATGTCGACGGCTGCGTGGGCTTCCTCGAGCGTCGTTGCGACGACGACGCCCTTGCCGGCCGCCAGACCGTCCGCCTTGATGACGATCGGCGCGCCCTTCGCGTCGATATAGGCATGCGCTGCCGCTGCGTCGGCGAACGTTTCGTACTCGGCGGTCGGGATGCCGTGGCGCTTCATGAACGCCTTGGCGAAATCTTTCGAGCTCTCGAGCTGCGCCGCTTCCTTCGTCGGGCCGAAAACCTTGAGCCCGCGCTGGCGGAACAGGTTGACGATGCCGGCGGCGAGCGGCGCTTCGGGACCGACGACGGTCAGCGCCACCTGCTCTTTTTCAGCGAAGTCGGCGAGTTCGGCGAGATCGGTGATGGGCACATTGCGCAGACGTTCGTCGAGCGCCGTGCCGCCGTTGCCGGGGGCGACATAGACGATCTGGACGCGCGGCGACTGCGCGAGCTTCCAGGCGAGCGCGTGTTCGCGACCGCCTGAACCGACGACGAGTATTTTCATGGGATTCCCGAAAAGACCTGAAAGCGGGACGGCCGGCGTGAAGGCGCCGGCCGCTCAAACATTACTGCAACGCGAGAACGAGGGCACGCAAGCGGTGCCGCCGGCCGTTATTCCTCGGCGATCACCGCGTTCGTGTAGACCTCCTGCACGTCGTCGAGATTCTCGAGCGCATCGAGCAGCTTTTGCATCTTGAGCGCATCTTCGCCCGTGAATTCGACTTCCGTCTGCGGCTTCATCGTCACTTCGGCGAGTTCGGCTTTAAAACCGGCCGCTTCGAGCGCGCTTTTCACCTTCGAGAAATCGTGGGGCGAGGCGAGCACTTCGATACTGCCGTCGTCGTTCGTCACGACGTCGTTCGCACCGGCTTCGAGCGCGGCATCCATCAGCGCATCTTCGGGCGTACCGGGGGCGAACAGGAACTGGCCGACGTGATCGAACATGAAGGCGACCGAACCGTCGGTGCCCATGTTGCCGCCATGCTTCGAGAACGCGTGCCGGACTTCGGCGACGGTGCGGGTGCGGTTGTCCGTCATCGTGTCGACGATGATCGCTGCGCCGCCGATGCCGTAACCCTCATAGCGGATTTCTTCATACGTGGCGCCGTCCACACCGCCGACACCGCGCTGAATGGCCCGGTTGATGTTGTCCTTCGGCATGTTCGCGTCGGTCGCCTTTTCGACGGCGAGACGCAGACGCGGATTCGAGTCGATATCGCCGCCGCCCATGCGGGCTGCGACTTGGATTTCCTTGATGAGGCGCGTCCAAACCTTGCCTCGCTTCGCGTCGGCAGCGGCTTTCTTATGCTTGATGTTGGCCCACTTCGAATGACCAGCCATACCCTTTTCTCCGTGGCGTGTGCCCGGCACACGCAATGCGTTTTGTCGGTGCGAATTCGCTTGAACGTTGCTCGTGCGTTTAACGTGCGCGATATCAGGGAAGGAACGGTGCGCGCGCTGCGGTTTGCGCGTGCGTCGTTTTCGCGTATCGGGCGGAAGTTGCGCACTCTCGGGCGGCGGGGCGGCGCGTACGGTGGCGAGCGGTGCGCCACGACAGCGGGCTTGAGCGGTAAGCGGGGCCGGCCGCTCGATGAGCAGAACGCGATTTTACCACGCCGGTTACGCGCCTAGGCGTGGGGCGGCCGGCGACGCTGCCGCCACGCGGCAGCGGGCCGTCTGCGCTTAGTTCTTCGTGCCGAAGAGGCGGTCGCCCGCGTCGCCGAGGCCTGGGATGATGTAGGCGTGCTCGTTCAGGTGCGAATCGAGCGATGCGACGTAAAGCTTCACATCCGGATGTGCCTTCTGGAATACCTCGACGCCTTCGGGCGCTGCGACGAGGGCGAGGAACATGATGTTTTCGCCCGCCACCTGACGGCGCTTGAGCACGTCGACGGCATGCGCGGCCGAGTAGCCGGTCGCCACCATCGGATCGCACAGAATGAAGATCCGATCTTCGAGGTCGGGCAGGCGCACGAGGTATTCGACGGGCCGGTGGTCGTCGTCGCGGTAGACGCCGATGTGGCCCACCCTCGCCGACGGGATCAGTTCGAGCAGGCCGTCGGACATCCCGACGCCTGCCCGCAGCACTGGGACGATCGCCAGCTTCTTGCCGGCAATGACCGGGGCGTCGATCTCGACGAGCGGGGTCTCGACGCGCTTGGTCGTGATCGGCAGATTACGCGTGATTTCGTACCCCATCAGCAGCGTGATTTCGCGCAGCAGTTCGCGGAACGTGCGCGTGGACGTGTCCTTGTCGCGCATGTGCGTGAGCTTGTGCT
>CBJMQH010000075.1:0-14324 GCA_966431825.1 uncultured Trinickia sp. | reverse complement strand
GTCGTAGTAGCGGTACTGTCCAACATCGAACCCGGCACCCTCGAAAATGCCGATGTGGTTGTCCCACGTCGGCGTCGTGACATGGACGCGGCTGTCCGGGAAATGCCGTTTCAGAAAATCGGCGCCGACCTTCAGCGCGCCGCTGCCGCCGAGCGTCTGGACGACGGCGAGTGAGTCGGCCAGTTCCTCGTGGCGGGTGCCGAACAGCAGTGCGGCGACCTGGGCGCGATAGCGCTTGTCGCCTTCGATCGGCAAATAGGAAGTGGGCGCGTTGGCTGCTGCAATGCGTTCGCCCGCGGCACGAACGCTGGCCAGCACAGGAATGGCGCCGGCGTCGTCGTAATAGATGCCCACGCCGAGGTTGACCTTGTTCGCGCGGCGGTCCTGCGCGTACTTTTCCATCAGCCCGAGAATCGGGTCGCCAGCGTAGGGCGAAACGTGCGAGAACACTTGTCTTCCTCCGAGGGTTGAGTGGCGTCCGCGTTGCGGCGTGTCGCAGCGGCCGCGGTTGTCAGCGACTATCGTAGCGGCGATCGCGCGCAATCGTTATTCAGGCTGGCGTCTTTTATCGGGGTGTGGTGCATAATTCATGCAACCCAAGCCAGAAACGAGAATGTTCTATGTCGCTGGACAAATTTGATCGGAAGATTCTTGCATTGCTGCAAGCCGATGCGACATTGTCGATGACGGCCGTGGGCGAGCAGGTCGGTCTATCGCAGTCGCAGGCCTGGCGTCGCGTGGAACGGCTCGAGAAGGAGGGGTATATCGTTGCGCGGGTCGCCCAGCTCGATCGCGTCAAGCTCGGGCTGGCCGTTCAGATGTTCACGCAGGTGAAGCTGAACCGGCACGGCGCGCGTGCCGGAGAAAAGTTTGTCGCGGCCGTCGAGCAGTATCCCGAGGTCATCGAGATCCACACGGTGCTCGGCACCGTTGATTTCCTGCTGAGGATCGTGACGACAGACCTGAACGCCTACGGCCGGTTCTTGGCGGACAAGCTGTCTGCGTTGCCGATGGTGCAGGAGGTGCACACGATGATCAGCCTGTCGACCGAATCGGGGCACCGGGGCTTGCCGCTTTCGCTTGCCGTTTGAACGCGGGTCAGGAGGCCAGTGCGTCGCAAATGACGGTGCAAAGCTCTTCCGGGGCGAACTTCGCGACATAGCCGTTGGCCCCTGCGTTGCGTACGTGCGCTTCGTTGGCAGCGCCCGTCAGCGAAGAGTGAATGATCACCGGAATATGACGCAGACGCTCGTCGGCCTTGATCTTGCGCGTCAGCATGAAGCCGTCCATCTCGGGCATTTCCAGATCGGTGATGACGAGTGGAATGCGGTCGCGGACCTGCACGCCGTCTTTTTCCGCTTCGTCGGCGAAGCGCTGCAGCATCTGCCATGCTTCTTCGCCGGTGTTGGCAAGCACGTGCGGCGCGCCGATCGCGGTCAGCGCCTGACCGATCAGCGTTCGGGCGAAGGCGGAGTCGTCGGCCGCGAGGATCTTCCCGCCGCCCGAGTACTTCAGTGCCCGGCTGAGTGCCTTCTCGTCGATGTCGGGGTGTTGTTCCGGGAAGACGTTGCGCAGCACCTGCTCGACGTCGAGCACTTGAGCGAGACGCTGTTCGCCGGCTTCGCTCTGAAAGCGGGCGATGCTCGTGATGTAACCGGTGCCGCCGGTACAGTCGGCCGGATGCACCTGATTCCATTCCAGGCGCACGATATCGTCGACCTCGACGACCGCGAACGCTTGAGTCGTGCGCGCAAACTCCGTGATCAGCAGGATGCCCGGTTCGCGCGTGGGCGAGCAGCCGGTAAGCCGACACAGATCGATGACGGGAATGATCTGGCCGCGGATATCGATTGCGCCGATCACATGCTCCGGTGCGCCTGCGATCGGCGTGACCGTTCGCATCGTCACGATCTCGCGCACCTTGAAGACGTTGATGCCGTAAAGGCCGGCGTCGACCCCGGGCCGCGGCGAGCCGAGGCGAAACAGCAGGAGTTCGAACTTGTTGCGGCTCGTGAGCTGGGTGCGCTCGTCGTGAATGGATTGCAGGTTCGTCATGGTGCTCGTGCGGGATCTATCGTGCGCGTCGTGTGCTGCTTTCTTCATACGCGAAGATGCAGCGCCAAGGCCGCGCGTGTGTCCGGTTTGTCGGCGCATTTGCACGCGAACTTGAGCGCTTGGGCTCAGGACTTTCCCGATGGCACCTGCTTCACCACGCGGCGTACTGCGTGTACCGCTTGATTCTTCCCGTCAGGCGGCGGCCGCGTATTGCTGCGGCAGCTGTTGCGGTTGCGGCGTCTTCGAGGCCGCGATGCGCGGTTTGATTTCCGCGGTCTTGCGCTTCTTGCCTGCGCGCGACGGCGGCTGACAGATCGCGCAGACCTTGCCGCCGTTCAGATCGTGCTTGTGCGCAACGAACTTGCCGGCGCAGCGCGGGCAGCACGTCAATTCAAGCAGGCCGCCGTTGAAAAAGCGTACCAGCGTCCAGGCGCGGGTCAAATCGAGTTGCGCTTCGAGGCCGGCATGGTCGCAGTGTTCGCGATAGAGCCGGTAGCCGGTCGTCAGCGCGTCCAGGTGCGAGCACTTCGCTTCGTTCTTCAGGAATGCGTACGTGTTGTAGAAGAGCGATGCGTGGATATTGGCCTGCCAGGTCATATACCAGTCGGCCGACGACGGCAGCATGCCCTTCGGCGGCGATTCGCCCTTGACTTCGTGGTAGAGGCGAATCAGGCGGTCGCGGGAGAGACCGATTTCGCTTTCGAGCACCTGCATGCGCGCACCGAGTTCGATCAGCGCGACTGCGCGCGTCACTTCGCGGGCATCTTCCACAAGGCTGGATTTCGGCATGAGTGGACTCCGGTTAGGCGAATTGGTGAGCGGGCATACCGGCGAGCAGCAGCGCGGCGTGCGTGCGAGCCATATCGTTATGGCTCGGCGATTCGGTCAGTGCGGACAACGCCTTGGCGTCGTCGAAGCGAAAGGCGCAGAGCAGATCGTCGCTGTCGGCGAGGCGGATCGCCTGAGCCAGCGTCAGCGAGTTCAACAGATCGGCCAACTGTGCGGACAAACCGAGGCGGAACATGGCGGCGGCCCTGTTTTCGCGCAACATGTTCTGCGCGAGCACGATGTACGACAGATTGACGCTTTGAATCGACTCAAGCGTGTCAGTGTCAGGGCGGCTCATGATGATCCTCGGATGTGGGAAAGCGATTTTGATTCGTCTCTTGGCCAACACTTGTAAGCGCTGGCAGGTGACATGTATCAAAGTATTAATCAGGACATTCACTAACTAAATCGGCGGGCTCTGATGTTCATGTCAGCCGTTCCCAGACGCTTGTCAGACGATTCCCACAAGCGCCCCAGCCATCGCGGCGCAGGTCCGCCAGTCAAGGCGCTCGACGGTGTCCCCGAGCGCAAACCGTTGCTTGCTCGTCGTTCAGCGTTTGCACCGTCCTCACGAGAAATTCGCAAGGGGGCCGAAGGACGGCCGTTTAATTCGGCAGTTCGGCAATTTGTGCCGAGGCGGGAGTGAAAAGGAGCGGTGCCGCTGATTCGGGCAGGCCGGCACGCTGCTGCTGTCTCATCGCCGCGAGCCCGGCCGGAATTGCGGTTCGGCGCGCCACTGTGTTTCCTGCTCGAACGCATAGCCGAGTGCCAGCAGGCGGGCTTCGCTCCAAGGCTGCCCGATGAACGACATGCCCACCGGCAGGCCGCGCACGAGGCCTGCCGGCACCGTCAAATGCGGATATCCGGCGACGGCGGCTGGCGTCGACAGCTTGCTGCCCACGGCTTCGCTGTCGTTCCCCGTCGGCGTTTGCCACCACGCGGTTGCGCATGTGGGCCCGACGATCGCGTCGAGCCGGTGCTCGGCAAAGCACCGCTCGAGGCCGTCTTCGCGTGCGGCCTTTCGGCATCTCGCCAGCGCCTCCAGATAGGGTGGACTGGTCAAGTCGCCGAGCGTGTCCGCAAAGATCAAGACTTCCTGACCGAACAGCGCCAGCTCCCGCGCGCGTTCGCGTTCGTTGAAGGCGATGAGGTCGGCGAGCGTGCGGATCGGCGCATGCGGGGCAAACCGGCTCAGCCAGAGCGGCAAGTCGTGCTTGAATTCGTACAGCATCGCCAGCATCGAATAGCTGCTGTAGGTCGGCTGCGCGAGTGCCACCGGATCGACGATGACCGCGCCGCAGGCGGCCATTCGCGCAATGCCTGCGTCGATCTGGGCATCGACCGCCACGTCGCCGGTGAAACAGGCGCGGGCTACACCGACACGCGCGCCGCGCAAAGCGTGCTTGTCCAATGCGCCGAGGTAGTCGGCCGGTAACGGTGCGCCGTTCGTCCGTTCGTCGCGCGGGTCCGCACCCGCCAGCGCTGCCAACAGGCGGGCGGCGTCGGTGACGGTGCGAGCCATCGGACCGGGCACGTCGAAGCTGCGCCCCAATGGGATGAGCCCGTGGCAACTGACGCGGCCGTACGTCGGCTTCAGGCCCACGACGCCATTCACGGCGGCCGGCGACACGATCGAGGCGTCGGTTTCGGTGCCCACGGCCATCATGACCATCCGTGCGGCCACGGCGACGGCCGAGCCTGAACTCGAGCCGGCCGCCGTGCGGTCGAGCGAATAGGGATTGCGCGTGAGGCCGCCGACCGCACTCCACCCGTCGATGCTCGGCACGCCGCGCGCACCGGCCCACTCGCTCAGGTTGGTTTTGCCGATGATGACTGCGCCGGCATCGCGCAGTCGCCTCACGAGCGTGGCGTCACGCGCGGCCTGGATGCCTTTGAGCGCGAGCGATACACCAGTCGTCGCCATTCTGTCGCCGGTGGCGATGTTGTCCTTTACTGCGACGGTCATGCCATGCAGCGGCCCGGGCACGGCGCCCGCGCTGCGCTGCACGTCGAGCCGGCGTGCGATCTCGCGCGCGTCCGGGTTCAACGCGATGAAGCTGTGCAGTGACGGCCCGTCGCGATCGAGCGATTCGATTTGCGCGAGGCTGCGCGTGACGTTCTCGATCGCCGTCGCGCCAGGATCGGCGGCAGCGACGGGATCGGGCACGCGGGTGCGGGCCATGCCGGCCCACGCCGCGGTGTTGTGCAGGGAGGCGGTGCCGAGCGTCGCGGCGAGGGCCAAAAAACGGCGGCGTTCCATGAAGGTCTCCGAAACGAATACGGGACCGGAATTATTTCGGGGCGAGGAAGGCGCAGTGATCGGGGACACCGAAAACCGGAACGAATCCCGGTTTTTTGCGCGAATCGGCATAAACGGGCACGCAACGTCGGGGCGCCAACGCCGATCGGGCGACTTATCCCCAGATTCTGTTGGCAATGTTGTGCATAACCGGCGGACAGCAGCGGCAAGTCGTTGAAGCAAAAGCGTATCGGCGGCGGGACGCAGGTTGCGGCACCGGGCGCGGTGCCGGTGGCGACGGATGCCGCTGCCAATGCCGAGATTTCGTGGCGCGGGGGCACGGTCGGTGGCATGATATGCGCCTCGCTCGATGCCCGACCTTCAAGTTTCATCCGACATGTCTGACCTGATCGTACACGGCGGTATGCCGCTGCGCGGCGAAATCACGCCGTCCGCCAACAAGAACGCCGTTCTGCCCATTCTTTGTGCCACGCTGTTGACCGATCGGCCGTTGCGCCTCGTCGGCGTGCCCGAGATCACCGACGTCAAAAAGATCCTCGATATCTTCCGTATGCTCGGCAGCGACGTCTCGATCGATTTTTCGACCGGCGTGCTCGACCTGCACCATCGTGCGACGGCCTTCGACCCGGCGGTGCACCGCCTGCCCGAGGAAATGCGCTCCTCGATCATGCTCGTGCCCCCGCTGCTGGCGCGCTTCGGTGTGGCCCGGCTCGAAAACGATGTGAAAGGCTGCACGCTGGGCGTGCGGGAGATCGATCCGCACGTCGAGGTATTCGAGCGCTTTGGCGCGCGCATCGAGCGCACGGCCGATTCGCTGATCGTGCGCAATGGGGCAAGCCGGGTGGCCAACGATCATTGGCTCGATTACGCGTCGGTCACGACGACCGAAAACTTCGTGCTGTGCGCGGCTACGGCCGCAGGGACCTCGACGCTCGTGAACGCGGCATCGGAACCTCACGTGCAGGAGTTCTGCCGGTTCATCGCGATGCTCGGCGTGCCGATCGAGGGTATCGGTACCTCGCGTCTGCGGATCGAAGGCGGCCACGCGCTACGGGGCGGTGAGTTCCGCTTCAGCGAAGATTTCCACGAGATCGCCACGTTCCTCGCGCTCGGCGCGATCACGGGCGGTTCGATCGCTGTCCGCAATAGCGCGCCGGAGCAGTTTCCGCTCATCGATCGCACGTTCGCGAAGTTTGGCGTCGACATCGAGCACTGCGACGGGTGGTCGCGTACGGTCGGGGCGGCGCCGCTGAAGGTGCGCAGGCCGTTCACGCCGAACATCCTGACCAAGATCGAAGCCGCACCGTGGCCTTATCTGCCCGTCGATCTGCTGCCGATCTTTATCGCACTCGGGGTGCGCGCCGAAGGTAGCGCGATGTTCTGGAACAAGGTCTACGACGGTGCGATGGGGTGGTCGGTCGAGCTGTCGAAGTTCGGTGCACACGTATTCCTGTCCGATCCGCACCGGCTCATCACGTTCGGCGGTATTCCGCTTACGCCGGCCAAGGTCGAGAGCCCTTATATCATCCGCGTCGCAATTGCGCTGCTGATGGTGGCAGCGAGCATCGAAGGGCGCTCTGTCATCACGAACGCACTGCCGATCCGCCGCGCTCACCCGCGTTTCGTCGAAAACCTTTGCTCCGTCGGAGCGAAGGTCGAGTGGACGCAGGGGGAATAAAGCGCCGCTGCGGCACGCGACCGGCCTTGTTGCCTGGCCCGGCCGGCTCAGGCTGCGGGCTCCTCCGGGCTCGCTCGTGTACGAGGGCTGCTGCGCCTCGTGCGCGGGCGAGGTCACTCCAGGCCGGGCATCACTGCTCGACGCCCTTCTTCTTGGCCAGGCTCTGCGCCATCTCGTAGTGATGCTCGATCGTGGGCAAGCCCTTCTGCGCGAGCTTCTTCAGATCGTCGTTCTGGCCATCGCTGATTTCCTTCTTGAACGCGGCGACCGCGTCCTCGTGCCCCTTCAGGCCGACCGTCTTGATGTAGGCCTCGTCGAACGCCTTGCCCTTGAGCGGCTTGAGCGTATCGAGTGCGCTCGTGTCCGAATTGTCCTTCGGCACCTGGACATCATGCGGGGCGGCCATCTTGAGCTGGACGGTCAGCTTCGTGTGGTCGAGCATCATGTGGTGTGCGAACGATTTGACGTCCTTGTCCTTCGAATTCTTCGAAGCCAACTTGGCGGCATCGATCTCGGTCGACGACGACATCGACGCAGCCTGGACGAAGTCGCGGTCGACCTGCGGCAGCGGATTTGCAGCCGTCGTCGAGGCAGCCTGCGTTTGCGCCTGTACGGCGGCAACAGGCATCAACATCGCGCAGCAGGTCAGAGCGAGAGCGGTACGTTTCATTCGGGATCCTATTGTTTGGAGTTCGTCGTTTCCACGCCTGTCGGTGTGGACCGTGCTGAACGGGCGCCGCGCGGCATGACTCAGTCGCGACGCGAACCGCCTGCCAGGTGCACGCGCAAGCGCCGTACCGCTTTGGACCGATCGAACGGATAGCGCGAGGGCGGCCAGTGCACCGCGCCCGCCAGTTGTGTGCGTGCTGGCGCAGCGCGAGGGCGTTGCGCTGTAAGAAGCGTCGTCATTGCAGCGGCGCTTTGTAATGCTTGCAATCGAGGGCGCAGGCAAGCGGCGCGCGGAGCCCGCGGTTGGGTGCCGGCGCGCGTCGAAGCCGGGGCGGCGTGGTCTTTGCAGTGCAGGACGGTATGACGAGCCTCGGAACCGTACTTGGACCATGGATACGATGCCCTTGACGATCGACTGGCCGGCCGCCGCGCTGCGGCTAGCCTGCGCGTTGGTTGCCGGTATCCTGTTCGGCTTCGATCGCAGTGAATCCGGCAAGGCTGCGGGCCTGCGCACGACCCTGTTGGTCTGCCTTGCCGCCTGCGTGGCGATGTTGCAGGTCAACGCGCTGCTGACGCAAACGGGAAAGACCCCGAGCAGCTTCGCGGTGCTCGATTTGATGCGGCTGCCGCTTGGCATTCTGACCGGCATGGGATTCATCGGTGCGGGTGCCGTCTTGCGTAAGGACGGGCTCATTACCGGCGTTACGACTGCCGCCACGCTCTGGTTTGTGACGGTCCTCGGCCTTTGTATCGGCGGCGGGCAGTTCCGACTCGCGGGCGCCGCCACGCTGTTGGGTCTCGCCGTGCTGTGGGGGCTGCGCTTCGTCGAACGCCGGCTCGAGCGCCAAAAGAGCGCCTGGCTGTTCGTGACCTACGGTGCAGAGCATGCCCATGCCGCGCCGGCGCGTCTCGTCGAGGCGTTGCGCCGCGTTGGCTGCACGTGCGTGCCTCATGGGGATTGTTGGAATGCGCGGGACGATGTGCGCGAAGCCAAGCTGCTACTGCATTGGCGGGAGGCATACGACATGGATACCGTAGCGCCCCGATTCGTCGAAGCTGCGCGCGCGGCGGGCGCAACCGCCGCGCGGTGGACGAGAATCGAATAGGAATTTGCTTGCAGCCGCGAACCGTTACTGCGCACGCAACGGCGGCAACGACGGGTTTTCGGGCTGCGTGTAGCGCTGCTCGACCGCCGCGCGTATGCGCGCGCGAATGCGTCGAGCGTTGCATCGGGCCGCTCTCCCGTTGCAAGCGCGAAATTGACGTGCCGAAGGAATGCCGGTGCCACCTGATCCGGGTGCACGGTGACGGCGAGTGCCGTGTCGAGCGTGAGCGGCAGCGACTGCGCTGCCGGGTCCCAGTTCGCAGGGAACAGTTGATGAGCCTCTTCGAACACGAGCCAATGCGGGCGCCCGGTCGCGACGCGCAGCGCTTGCAGCCGCAGCAACAGGTTGGCGCAGAAGCGCGGCCGCTCGGCCGGCGGGACCCTCAGCAGATTGACCGCAACGCTTTGTGTAGGGTTGCCCAGCAATTGCAGCGCATTGTCGATCGAGGGTACCGTGTGGGCGTCGCCCAATACGACAAGGCCGCCTTGCGCGTCGTAGTCGCCCTCGGGGTCGACGATACAGGTTTGATAGCCTGCTTGTCCGAGGCGCTCGAGCAGGGCTGCGGTGACCGTTGACTTGCCGGCGCCCGATGGGCCGGCAAGCAGCGCAACGGTGCCATGGGTGTCGAGGCAAACGGGCTCCGCTTGCGGCGTTGCGCGGCGATGCCCGAGCAGAACCTTCAAGCGCGGAAGGTCCCGCGATTGGGCTTGCAGATCGTCGGTGACGAGTGCCTGCGCGAGCTCGGCGACGCCGCGCCCGTTCGGTGCCTGCGTGCCTTGCGGACACCCTGGCTTCAGGTGCCGGCAGGCTCGGGTCTTAAAGCAAAGTCGACCCGAGCCTGCGGCGGCGAGTGCTATATGCGCCCAAGGACAACGAGAACGACGACGATCAGCACGATGAGGCCGAGGGTACCGGTTGGCGCATAGCCCCAACCGCGGCTGTATGGCCATGCCGGGAAGGCGCCGATCAGGAGCAGGATCAAGACGACGAGCAGAAGAGTGCCTAACATGTTGTTGTCTCCATTAGGTCAACGGGCGATGCGGCGCGCTGGCGCCGCTCGTCTTTCGACCCGCAATTCACGTGCCGGCTTTCGGGGAACGTATGGGGCCTTACTGGGCGCGCTGCAGATCGTCGATGACGGCGCCCAGAAAACGCGCAGCTTCGCCGCCCGTTACGACCCGGTGATCAAATGTGAGGCTCAACGGCAGCAGCCGGTGCACGACGGGCTGGCCCGCCCGCGGCACGACGGCGTCATGCACGCGTCCGGCACCGAGAATCGCAACGGTCGGGGGCACGACGATCGGTGCCGCATATTTGCCGGCGATCATCCCGAAGTTAGACAGCGTGATCGTGCTGCCACGCAATTCTTCGGGCGGGATCCGGCGAGCGGCCACATCCGCGCGCATGCGATCGAGCCCCGTGCGCAGGTCGGTGGCGTCGCGATGGGCCACGTCGCGAAGCACGGGTACGAAGAGCCCATCGGGCAGGTCGACGGCGATGCCGACGTCGATTTTGCCGAGCACGTGACGCCGCGCCGCACGGCCGTCGAACCATGCATTCAGGCCTGGTTCGGCGCGGCATCCGGCGACGAGCGCGCGGATCAGGCGCATGGTGATGTCGGCGCCGGGGTGCCAGGCATGGATGTCAGCGTCGTCGATAACGGTTGCGGCTGCCACTTCGCTTTGCGCCCGCGCCATGTTCTGCGCCATCGCACGGCGCACGCCGCGCAACTCCTCGGGCGGTCCGAGCTCGGTCAGCAGCTTGGCCGTGCGCTGTACGTCCGAAGAGGTCATGATCCCGTCGGGACCGGTGGCCGTCACCATCGAGAGATCGATGTCGAGTTTGCGCGCGAGCGCGCGCACGGCTGGCGTCGCCTTGATGCCGGAACTGCCCGCCGCGTGGCCGGGATGTTCTCCTGGGCGCGCGGAAAAGGCACCCGGGGTTTCATGAACGACATGCTCGCCGACCTGCATCTGTCCCACCACGGTGCCCGTATCCGGCTGCTGCGTTTCCCCTTCGAAGCCGACGAGCGCCGCGCCCAGGTGGACGATGTCGCCCTTCTGGCCATAAAGCTTCGCGACGCGCCCGGTCTGCGGCGACGGGATTTCGACAATCGCCTTGGCGGTCTCGACCGACACGAGCGGTGCGTCGGCTCGAATATCCTCGCCGGGGCTGACGTGCCATTCGATGATCTCGGCTTCTTGAAGCCCTTCACCCAGGTCCGGCAACTTGAAAATGTTCATGACGATGCCTCGAGCGTTCTCCTGACGGCCGCGACGATACGCGCGACACTGGGCATGTAGTGTGATTCGAGCCGAAAGAGCGGTACGACAACGTCGTAACCCGTCACGCGTTCGACTGGAGCAAGCAGCGAGTAAAGCCCGCGCTCGGCGATGGTGGCCGCGATTTCGGCGCCGAAGCCGGCGGTGCGCGGCGCCTCGTGCACGATCACGCAACGGCCGGTTTTCGCTACCGACGCGATGATCGTGTCGGCATCGAACGGTTTGAGCGTGGCGACGTCGACGATCTCCGCGTAGACGCCGTCAGCGGCAAGCAGATCCGCCGCCGCTTGGACTTCCTGCAGCATGGCGCCCCAACTCACGAGGGTGACGTCGCTGCCTTCTCGCAGCGTGAAGCAGCTGTCGAGTGGCAACGCGTCACCGTTGTCGTCCACGGGTTGCTTGAAGAGCCGGTAGAGCCGTGTCGGTTCAAGAAAAATCACCGGGTCGGGGTCGCGTATCGCCGCAAGCAAAAGTCCATACGCGCGCTCAGGCGACGACGGCACGACAACGCGCAAACCGGGGATTTGCGCAAAGAGCGCCTCGGGGCTCTCGGAGTGGTGTTCGGGCGCATGAATGCCCGCGCCGCAGGGCGAGCGGATCACGAGCGGGCAGGTGAGCCGGCCACGCGTGCGGTGGCGCAGACGGCTGGCATGGTTCAACACCTGATCGATGATGGGGTAGATGAAGCCGGTGAACTGGATCTCCGCGACGGGTCGCAGACCCATCGCCGCCATACCGATGGCGGTGCCGGCGATCGCTGTCTCCGCGAGCGGCGTATCCATGACGCGTGCGGCCCCGAAGCGCGCTTGCAGCCCGAGCGTCGCGCGAAATACGCCGCCATTCGCGCCGATGTCTTCGCCGAGCAGAACGACGGCGGGGTCATGTTCGAGCGCGTGAGCGAGTGCGAGGTTGACGGCCTCGACGAGGTTCAGATCGGACATGGCGTTCACTCGCCTTCGTGCGTGAACCGGCGTGCGCTGGCGCGCTGCGCTTCGAGCGGGTGCGGCAGCGTTGCGTACAGGTGATCGAACATCGCATCGACACCGGGTGGCGCGACTGCCAGATAGGCGGCAACGGCCGCTTCCACCTCGTCGTGACATTCTTTGGCGAGCGCGTCGTCGTCGACCTTTTGCCATATGCCGCGCTGCATGATGAATTTGCGCAACCGGGCAATCGGTTCGGCCCGCCACTGTTGTGCCACGACCTCCGGGTCGCGGTAGCGTGTCGCATCGTCGGCGGTCGTGTGATCGCCGAGCCGGTAGCTCAGGGCCTCGATCAGCGTCGGACCGTCACCGCGGCGCGCTTTTGCAAGAGCGGTGCGTGTGAGATCAAGCATGGCGATCACGTCGTTGCCATCCACCTGCAGCCCCTCGATGCCCGCGGCGATCGCTTTTTGTGCGAGGGTTTGCGCCGCAGATTGCCGCGCACGCGGCACGGAGATCGCCCACTGGTTGTTGTTCACGACGATGACGAGAGGGGCTTGCCAGACCCCTGCCATGTTCATGGCTTCGTAGAAGTCGCCTTTCGACGTGCCGCCATCGCCGACCACGGCAACGGCGGCACGCGCCTCGCCGCGCAAGCGGAACGCATAGGCCGCCCCGGCCGCATGGCAGACTTGAGTGCCGATCGGCACGCAATTGGGAAAGTCGTGCGGCGCTGCGGAGAAATGACTGCCGCGCTCGTCACCGCCCCAATAGAGCAGGCTTTCTGTCATCGTCACGCCGCGCAGCAGCTGCGCGGCATGGTCGCGGTACGAGGGGAACAGCGCGTCAGCCGGCTCCATCGCATACGCGAGGCCAACGCCGATGGCTTCCTGACCGACTGACGAAGCGAACGTGCCGAGCTTGCCTGTGCGCTGCAATGCGACCGCTTTCGCGTCGAAGGCTCGCGTGCGGACCATCGCGCGGTAGAGCGCGACGAGCGTTGCGGCATCGTCGGCACATCGGGGAAGCGCGCGCGTCGCGTGGCCTTCTGCGTCCAGATACTGCGTGTGCGTGATATCGAAGTGCGCGATCGCGGTCATGATCGTCGTCCTTGTTTTTGTCGCCCGGCGCCACGGCGGATGACGCTCGGCCCTCGCCGCGCGTGCATTCCCTATGGAAAGTTAGTACTTCTGCGACTTAAAACAAGGCGTGCCGTACGCCAGAGCGCGCGACAGTTCACGCATCGGCGGATATCGCTTTGAGGCGGGCGTCTCCTGCGTCTTGCGCGGCGGCGCGCGTTGAATACACGTCGTCGGAAACGATCGAGCGTTTGATCTCGCGCGCCGCGAAATCGACGAGCGATATCACCCAGAGGAAGCCGCCTTGGTGCTCGGCGGTTTGCACGAAGGCGCGCAGGTCGCGTTGGCTGCCTTCATCGTTCGTCTTGGTCATCGGTGATTCTCCTGGGAAGTGCCTCCAAAGCGCACTGGTCCGAGCGTGCCCGCACTTCGTCAGCCGATTGAGCGGTCGCATTGCCCGCGCGCGGTGCCATTCATTCTAGGCGCCGCAGCGGGGAACGGGAGCCGCGAACCGTGTGAGGCCGCATGCACAATGTCAGGTCGAATCGGCGTCGTACCCTCAAGAGTTCGCGCCAGCGGTCGATATCAAGTGCGTTGAGGCATTGCCTCCTACCGGCCCTGCATCTCGTGACCGACCACGCCCCATCCCGGCTGACCGAGCAACTGCGTGAGCTCGTGCAAACTGCTCAGCAGAACGAACGTACGCTGCGCCGCTTCCAGGATGTCGAGCTGGCCCTGATCGGTGCGCGCGATCTGGCATCGTTTCTCGACGTGCTATTCGTCCGTCTGCCGGCCGATTTCCGGCTCGACGCAGTCCGGCTCTGGGTCGACGCAGCACTGCCGCTGCTCGACGATCTGCTTGGCGGCGCGGCGCCTACTGAGCCCGGAACGCCAGCACTCGCCACCGCGACGGCCGGCCTGGCTGCCGCGGCCCAGCTTTGTGCAGCGTTCTCGGCGAGTGCGACGGCGTGGGCGCCGCAGCAGCCGTGGCTCGGCGCTGCGGCGGCGGCAGGGGGGCGCTTCCCGGCGCTGTTCGACGCGCAGGGTACGGGCGAAGCGCTGCCGGCGAGTGCCATCGTGCTGCCGCTCGTGCAGGACGGGGCCATCATCGGCTATCTGTGTTTGGGCAGTGCCGACGCGGCCCGCTTCTCGTCCGGGATGGCCACCGATATTCTCGAGCGCTTTGCGCTGTTCGTCGCAGCGGGGCTCGACAACGTTGCGCATCGCGAGCGGCTGAAACGGATCGGCATGACCGATCCGTTGACGGGCTTGGCGAATCGCCGCTACTTCGACGAGCGTCTGCGCGAGGAAGTCATGCAGGCTGGCCGCCAGGGCGCGAGCGGCAGTTGCCTGTTCATCGACAGCGATCATTTCAAATCGATCAACGATACCCACGGACATGCTGCGGGCGATCGCGCGTTGTCCGAACTCGCCCGATGCGTGC
>CBJMQH010000074.1:0-14341 GCA_966431825.1 uncultured Trinickia sp. | reverse complement strand
GGGCGCCGGAGCTGGGCGTGTTGCGGGCGCAGGACGGGCCGGCGGCCACGACGCTGCGCGAGCGCAGCCGCCGGGTGGAAGCAGACGAAGTGCGTGCCGCGAGTGCCGCGTGCGACGGCGATCGCGACGCGGCGTGCAAGCTGCTCGGCATCAGCAAGACGACGATGTGGCGCAAGTTGAACGCCGGGTGAACGACGCCGCCCGGTGCGGGCGCGGGCGATGCACTATGCCTGCGTTGTCTGTTCGCTCGTCACCGGTTGTTCTTGCGCACCCTCGAATACGAACCCCGCAAAGCCGTTTTTCGACAGCTCGGCCCAGGTCTCGCGGTACGTATTCAGGCCACCGAAATAAAACAGCGTTTGACGTTTGCCGTCCGGAATGTTTGCGCCGAAGATCCATGACTTCACCTTCGGCAGCAGCGTATACGCGGCGAACGCGTTGCATGTCTCGGTCCAGGCCTGTTCCGCATCGGGTGCAACGCGGATGCTCGCGGCCGCCTCCCGTTCGGCTTTGCCGATCAGGGCTGCGATCGAGTCGAGCTGAGCCTCGATGCCGGGCGGGATATTGCAGAAGACGCTCTTGGGCCCCGGCACCATGAAAAAGTTGGGGAAGTGGGCGGTCGCCACGCCCATGTAGCTCGTCGCCTCGTCTTTCCAATGCTGCTGCAATTCGAGACCGTTCGCGCCGCGGATCTCGAGATCCTTGAAGCTGCCGACGATCGTGTCGAACCCTGTCGCGTAAGCAAGCACGTCGAGTTCGTGTACGCGACCGTCGGCCGTTCGCACGCCGGTCTCGGTGAATGCGGCGATCGACGTGTGCTTCAGCGAAACAAGGCTGACATTGGGCTGGTTGTAGACCTCGTAGTAGCGATTGATCGAAATCGGGCGCTTGGCATAGAGTTCGTCCGGAATCAGCTTCGCTGCCGTATCGGGGTCCTTGACGATCGCCTTGATCTTCGACTCGATAAAGCGTGTGGCTTCGCGATTCGCCTGTTCGTTGCTGGCGATATCGGCAAACGTGCCGAACATGAACCGGAAGCCGGTGCCGATCTGCCAGCTTTCTTCGAATACGCGCTGGCGCTCGTCGTCCGGCACGCTCATCGCCGGCACACTGCTTTCGGAGAAACCGCACGCGATCCGTGAGCCGCGGATGTCACGCCAGATGGCATCGAAGTTGTCCTTGTAGTCGGCGATCTCCTGCTCGGTCACGAAGTCGTCGCCGGCCGGCACGCAGTACTGGGCATTGCGCTGAAAAACCGTGACGTGGCGCGCGCGTTTCGCCGCAGCGCAGATCAGTTGTACACCGGTCGAGCCGGTTCCGACCACGCCGATCCGCTTGCCGTCCACCTCGAGTCCGTCGGGCCAGTTCCCCGTATGAACGACGGTCCCGCGGAATTGGTCGCGCCCGGGGATGTCGGGCGTATGAAGCTTGGAAAGAACGCCGACGGCCGTCACAAGGTAGCGGCAGACGTAGGTATCGCCGGTGGAAGTGGTCACGGCCCAGTGCCTGGTCGCTTCATCGTAGACGGCGGACTTTACGCACGTCTCCAGCGAGATGTGTTCGTCGAGCCCGTAATGCCGTGTGATTGCACGCAGGTAGTCGAGCACTTCCGGCTGATTCGCAAAGCGGCTGCGCCAGTCCCACGCGCCGTAGATTTCCTTGTCGAACGAGTAGCGATAGACGCGCGTCTCGGTGTCGGTCCGTGCGCCGGGGTAGCGATTCCAAAACCAGGTTCCGCCCACGCTGCTGCCCTTTTCGAAGCAGCGCACCGTCAGGCCAAGCTCGTGACGCAGTTTGTACAACGCATAGATGCCCGCAAAGCCGGCGCCGATGACAATGGCGTCGTACTGCTTTTGAGCGCTCTTCAAGACCGCCTCCATCAATATGAGTGGGAAAAGGGGCTATCGGCCCTGAAACAAGGGCTATCGCCCCTCGACGTTTTGTTTGTATCGACTGACGATGCTTTCGAGTACGGCGCTCTTCTGAGTGTCGCCTGCGCCCGAGACCGCGCGCTCCATCCGATCGCGGACACGGTTTTCGTGGACGACTCTGCTCGTCGCGGGGCGCCGCGCACGCTCGTAGTTGCCGAACGCGACGGCGATTTCGGGCTGGTGCGCGAGTTCGAACGCGAGCGTGGACGCGTCCAGAATCGTTTGCGAGGCACCGTTTGCGCCGACCGGGTACATGAGATGGGCTGCGTCGCCCAAGAGCGTGACGCGCTCGGTACCCCATCGGGGGAGCGGATCGCGGTCGACCATCGGGTACTGCAAAACGACCCGGCTTGCAGTGAGCATGCGTTCGATGTCGAGCCAGTCGAAACGCCAATGCGCGAAGTAGGGCAGCACGTCGGCGATGTTGGCCGCCTCGCTCCAGTCCGGGCGGGCCAGCCGAGTCCGCATGTCGGCCGATACCATGCATACCCAGTTCACGAGCTGTGTACCGCGCCGCGCATGGGCACTCGAGATCGGGTAGGCGATCAGCCGCGTCTCGCCCGTATCGCTTGCAACGATCATCGTGCGGCCATCGAGGAATTGGCTCATCTCGGTCGTGCCGCGCCACATCATGACGGGTGTGCGTACGACCTCGTTCTCGTCGCCCTGCAGTTGCGCCCGCACGGCCGAATGAATACCGTCTGCACCGATCAGGCCGCGTGCGCTGATATGGATCGGCTTACCCGTGCTCTGGTCGAGCGCTATCGCTTGCACGGCCCCGTCCTTCGATTCGGAAAACGAAATGATGCGCGCGCCGGTCTTGAGCGCAACGCGGCCAAGGCGCGCCTTCAACGCCCGCAGCAGCACGAGTTCGAGCGCACCGCGGTGAATCGACAGTTGCGGATACCGGCTTCCGCTTCGCAGGCCCCGCGGCTCCGACCAGAGGCGCTTGCCGGCCGAGTCGAGATAGTCGATGCATTCCGTTTGTACGGCAGTTCGCTCCAGCGCCCGGTTCAGTCCGAGCGCATACAGTTCGGCGACGGCCGCCGGCTGAATGTTGATGCCCACGCCCAGGGGGCGGATGCGTGCGGCTGCCTCGATTACGAGCATGTCGCGCCGCCCGTGTGCATGCAGCGCCAACGCCGTCGTCAAGCCGCCGATGCCGGCTCCCGCGATCAGGATATTTGTCTCAATCGTCGTTGTCATGGCGGATACGTGGGAAAAGCGGATCACGGGAGACAGGGGCGCTTTCGCAACCGCCGGGCGAAAGCGCCGCTATCCACTGATGCTCAGAAAGCGTCAGGCATGCACCGAGACGACCGAGTACAGGTTCGGCGCGGCCTTGGCGAGCGCCGCCGTCCGCTTCACGTACTCGGCGGCAACGGGGTCTTCCCGAACGGCCTTCACGTTCTCGGGGTGCTCCCACTGCGCGATGTTGATCACGCTCGTGCCGTCCTTGCTCGCGAGGATGCTGGCGGAGATGAACCCCTCCTTGTGGCGGATCACCTTCTCGACGCCCTCGTTGAGCACCTCGATAACCTTGGCCTGATTTTCGGGGGCGACTTCGATCACGTTGACGAAAGTCACGCCTCTGCCTGCGCTGATGACCGCTTCGTTCTTTGCCATGGTTGACTCCTGGTAGAAGGTTTTGACGGAAAGAGCTTTGCGCGGGACTGCGGCATAGCGACGCATTTCGATGCGCGACCGGTGCCGGCGCCTGCAAATCTCTTGATACGAAGATAGCGCCAAGGCGTGGTTCCAACCTCGGTAGTTTCTACCCATCCCCAATCGACATCTATATGCAAATCGAAAATGGCGATAAATGAAAACCATATTTTCCTCTATCGAAATGACCGTCTTTTTCAGGATGATCCGATAAGAAGCGCTACCTGCATCATTGGAAAGATCTGGCGAGAAAAGGACGACTTGTGTGAAAATAGCGTGTGCGCCGCTTGATTGACGCGCCTTCGGGCGATAGGAAGAATTGATCGACGAACGGTTCGATGGTGTCTGGATGACGACTTCGAGGAGAGACGCATGACGGTGGACTTGATCAGCGCAACGCTTTCGAGCGTCATCGATCAAATGCCCGGTGTTTGCGCCTGCAAAGACGCCGGCTCGGTCTTTCTCCACGGGAACGCCGAGTTCAAGCAATCGATGGGATTGGGCGAGGACATTTCGTTGTCGGGGCTTCGGCACACGGATTTACCGGCCGCATTCGCCTCGTACGATACTTCTTACCTCGCACAAGATCGGCTCGTAATCGAAAAGGGCGCCACACTCAGAAGTATCAACGTTTATCACGCCGGCGCATCAGTAAAAGCCTACCTCGTTGTAAAAAAGCCCTTTTTCGACTGCGAAACAGGTATGCGCGGGGTATTGCTGCACGGAACGGACATCACGAACGTCAATAACACGGTGTTGCGGCTGCGCAGAGAGAGCGGCGTGCCGGATCGGACTTCTTTGCATCCGATACCGGGTGGCAGCTTCATCATCAAAGGCCACGAAAAGTGGGTGGACCTGACACCGCGAGAGACCGAAGTGCTGTTCTTTCTGCTGCGCGGCGGCGTAGCGCGACGGATCGCGAGTTTGCTTTCGATCTCGGTGCGCACCGTCGAGCATCATATCGATGCCCTGAAAGACAAGTTCCTGGTCTCGTCGAAATCCGAATTGATCGAGAAAGCGATCTCGATGGGGTATTTCTACATCACGCCCGCTATGTTGTTCGGGGCCGAGTGATTCGCGCCCCGCACAGCATTCACCATCCGCCTCCCAACGCCTTGAACAAGTCGACACGGGCGGCGTTCAGCGCGACCTGCGAATCGGCCAACGCAGCTTGTGCTGCCACACGGTCGCGGCTTGCGTCGAGCAATTCGAGCTGCGAGATGCTGCCGGCGCGATAACGCGTATTGGCAAGCTCGTAGGCTGCACTTGCGCGCGCGTCGGCCTGTGCAAGCGATGCGTGCTGCTGTTCGCTTGCATTGAGCGACGTCAGCGCTTGTTCGACTTCGCGCAGCGCATTGAGCAGCGTACCGTCGAAGCGCGCAAGCGATGCCTGCGTCCGGGCTTTGGCCTGCCGTACGCGTGCACGCGCTACGCCGATGTTCGGGAGCGACCAGGAAAGCGCCGGCCCGACGCCGAACGTCCAAGCCGGTGCGCCGAATGTGATCGCCTCTGCGCCGGCTCCGGACGCATGCAGATAGCTGCCTGCACCGTTGAGCAAGATGCGCGGATAGAGGTCGGCCATGGCAACGCCGATGCTTGCTGTGTCCGCGGCCAGCTTGCGCTCGGCTTCGCGCAGGTCCGGGCGCCGCCGCAGCAGCGCGGCGCCGTCGCTGGCGGGAAGCGGTCCCGCCAGCTGCGGAGCGCGCGTGCAGCTGGCAGCTTCGTTCGGCACTTCGGCGGGCGTCGCACCGACGAGTGCCGCCAATGCAAAGAGCGCGTTTTGGCGCTGTGCTTCGAGCGGCGGCAGCGTTGCTTCGGTGCTGGCAAGGGCGGCAGCCGCACGCTCGACGTCGAACGACGATGCTGCACCCGCATGCAGCTCGCGCTCGGTCAAAGAGAGCGTGTCCCGCGCGATCGCGATCGAAACGTGCGCAGTGGCAACGGATTCGGCCAACGAGCATGCCGCGATGTAGTTGCGCGTAGTCTCGGCCGCTACGCTGACGCGCACTGCGTCACGCGCCGCCTGAGCGGCCTCCACGTTGGCACGCTCCGCCTCGACGCTGCGCCTCACACGGCCAAGCAGGTCGACCTCCCACGACACCGCGAGGCCAGCCGCCGTGGTCCACTGCTTACCAACGGTCGGCATGCCGTTGCCGGTAGACGAGGTGTTGTTTCCATAGGTCGTGCCTCCCGCCAACTTGGTTTCGGGCAAGCGCGCGTTACCGACTTCCGACAGCACGGCGCGTTCGCGCTCGAGGTTCGCCGCGGCGACACGCAAGTCCGTATTGGCGACGAAGGCCCGCTCTACGATTGCAGCCAGATTGGGATCGTCATAGAGGCGCCACCACGCATCGGGCAACGGCGCGCTGCTTGCGGCCGTGCCGGTGCTGACGAACGATCCGCTTGCCGATTTCGACACCGTTGGCGCAGTGTAGTCAGGCCCGATCGCACAGGCGCCGACAAGGAGGACGCTCAAGAGCGCCGATAGATGTACCCGAACGCTCGATACGGTGGCGGGAGCAAAAATGAGAGGCGGCTTACGCATGGCTCGACACCTCCTGCGCGAGCGCTTGTGCGCGCGCAGAACGCGCGTGCGCACGATGGTCTTTCGCGAGCAGGCTGTAGATCGTCGGCAGGACGAAGAGTGTGAATGATGTCCCGACGAGCATGCCGGTGACCACCACAATACCGATGGCGAACCGGCTCGCAGCACCGGCACCGCCTGCAAACAGCAGCGGGACGAGCCCGGTCACCATCGCGGCGGTCGTCATCAGTACGGGGCGCATTCGGATCACAGCGGCGCGATGAATGGCTTCGGCCGGCCCGACCCCCTCGCGTGCCTGGATATCGTTGGCGAAGGACACCATAAGGATGCCGTGCTTCGAAATCAGCCCGATCAGTGTGACGAGGCCGATCTGCGTATAGATGTTCAACGTGGCGTAGCCGAGCCATAGCGGCAGCAGCGCACCGCAGACGGCCAGGGGCACCGTGACCAGAATGACGAGCGGATCGCGCAGGCTTTCGAACTGGGCCGCAAGAACGAGGAAAATCACCACCAATGCGAAGCCGAACGAGACGGTGAGGCGGCTGCCTTCCTGAACGAACTGGCGGCTGTCCGACAGCCAATCGATCTTGGCCCCGGCGGGCAGCGGCTGTCGCTTCAGAAAATCGACGGCTTGCCCCATCGTCACGCCGGGCAACAAGACCGCAGACAGTGTGACGGCATTCATCTGGTTGAATTGCGGCAACCGGTTGGCTGCGGGATGCACCGTTACGTCGATCACGGTTGCGAGCGGCACGAGCTTGCCCGACTGCGTGCGGACGTAGTAACCGTTCAAGTCACCGGGCACGCGCCGGTCCGATTGCGGTACCTGTGCAATCACGTCGTAGGAGCGGTCGTACCAATTGAACCGGTTCACGTAGTTCTCGCCGACGAGCGTTGCGAGCGTGCCTGCGATGTCCGACATCGTAATGCCCAGTTCGCCGGCCTTCGTGGCGTTGATCGAGAGTCGCGCCTGCGGCGTGTCGAAGGCCAAATCGCTGTCGACGAACGCAAAGAGCCCGCTGCCCCAGGCGGCACCCTTGATCGCTTCCATCGCGCCATACAGACTCGTGAAATCAGTCGGTGCGCGCACGACCATTTGAACCGGTAGACCGCCGCTTCCGGCAGGCAGCGGCGGGGGCTGAAAGGCGGTCAGGAAAGCGCCCGTCAGCTTCGCGCTGCGCTGATTGAGCATGGCCTGGACTTGGCCGGCCCCTTCTTTGCGCGTGCCCCACGGCTTGAGAACAATACCGCCGAATGCGGTGTTCTCGCCATCGCTACCGTTCGACATGAAGCTGCTGTGGTAGTCGCCGAACTGGCGAAAGAAGCCTTCCACATGCCGCGAGACCTGCTCCGTGTAGTGCACGTTCGCGTACTGGGGCGCCTTGGCCTGCACGAAAACGTAGCCCTGGTCCTCGGTGGGTGCAAGCTCGCGGCGTGTGCCCGAAAACATGACTACGATGCTCGCGAGCACCACTACACAAACCAGCAGGACAGCCGCACGCGCGTGGAGCGTTCCCGCGAGCATCCGGTCGTAGCGATGCGCGGCCGCACCGATCAGGCGTTCGATCCGTTGCGAAAGACGGCCCTGACCGAGCCGCGGGGTCAGCAGGTAGCTGCTCATCATCGGCGAGAGGGTCAGTGCGATCACGCCGGACACGATGACAGCGCAGGCGAGCGTAAAGGCGAACTCTTTGAACAATGCGCCGGTGAGTCCGCCCATCAGACCGATCGGCGCGTAGACCGCCGCCAGCGTGCCCGTCATGCCGATGACGGGCCAGATGATTTCCCGCGCACCGGCCAGCGCGGCGCGGGCCGGCGAAAGGCCTTCTTCGATATGCCGATGAATGTTCTCGACGACCACGATGGCATCGTCGACAACGAGTCCGATGGCAAGCACCATCGCGAGCAAGGTGAGCAGGTTCAGCGAGAAGCCGCATGCGAGCATCAGCGCCGCCGTGCCGACCAGCGAGAGCGGGATCGTGACGATCGGAATGACGACGGCGCGCAGCGTGCCGAGAAACATGAAGATGACGAGGATCACGATGACGATGGCTTCGATCAACGTGTGGGCGACCTCGTCGATCGATGCGTGGACGAACGTCGCGGTGTCGAATGCGTTGACGATCGTAAGCCCCGGCGGCGCAGCGCGCTGGAGGTCGGCGAGCAGGGCGTCGACACCTGCGACGATCGTGAGCGGATTACCGTCGGGCGTCGGCGAAACAGCCAATGCGACGGCAGGCTTCCCTTTATAGGTGAAACTGCTGTCGTAGCTTTGGCCGCCCACGCTGACGCTCGCCACATCCGACAGCCGCACGACGGTGTTCTCGGCGCGCTTGATGACCATGTTGCGGAAGCTCTCGACGTTGCGCATATCCGTGCCAGCCGTGATGGGCACGATCGTGCCCGCGCCGCGCAATGCGCCGGGCGCGGCCTGCACATTGTTCGCGCGCAACGCAGCGGCCAGATCGCCGGCCGTGAGCCCGTGCGCGGCAAGCTTGACCGGGTCGACCCACAAGCGCATCGCGATCGTCTGACCGCCGACGATGTCGGCCGATGCAACGCCGGGCACCGATGTGATCAACGGCTGAGTCACGCGCGTGATGAAATCGGTGATCTCGGGAATCTTGTCCTTATCGCCGACGAAGGCGAGGTATTGCACGGCCGACACGCCGTCCGTGATCTTGTTGATGACGGGGTCGTAGGCGTCCTGCGGCAGCTTGTATTTGACCTGCTGGACCTTAGCCAGAATTTCGGTCATGGCTCGGTCCGCATTCGCGTTGAGGACGAGCTTGGCCTTGATATCGCTGCGGCCCTGCGTCGACGTGGCGCTGAGGTATTCGATGCCGTTCGCCGATGCGATGGCTTGCGCGATCGGTGTCGTCACGAAGCCTTGCATGACGTCCTGGCTGGCGCCGGGGTAGAGCGTCGTGACCTCGATCGTTGCGCTTTCCATCTTCGGGTATTCGCGCACGGGTAGCGCGAAGAGCGAAGCGATGCCGGCGAGCAGGATCATGAGGCTCAGTGTGACCGAGAGAATGGGGCGCCGGATGAATAGGTCGGTGAACGTCATCGATCAGCTCCCCGTCGCATTTGCGGCGCCGGCGCGATCTGACCGACTTGCCGCGGGTGGCGCGAGCACGTGGACGGCCGCACCGGGCTGCAGCCGCAATTGCCCTTCGGTGACAACCACATCGCCCGGTGCGAGGCCTTGAGTGACGACGATCTGCTCGCCGACATGACGGCCCGTCTCGATCGGGACGATTTGCGCCTTGCCGATACCTTGCGCGTTCAGATTGCGCACGACGGCGGCTGCGCTTCCGGTGGCCGAAGTCATGATCGTCGTAGCGGGCACGACCAGGGCGTTCGGCTCAGCGGGCAGCGCCACACTGACTTTGACGTACATGCCGGGGCGCAACGCATGTTGAGGATTACTGAGCGTGGCCTGGACGCTTGCGTTGCGGGTGTCGCCCGCAACTTGCGGCTCGATTGCCGTCACGCGTGCCTGCCAAGGCCCGGTGCCGGGCAGGTCGGTTCTTACGTCGACACGCTGGCCGACCTGCAACTGCGCAAGATCTTGCTGCGGCACGTTGAAATTCACGTAGAGCGTGTCGAGGTCAGTCAGCGTCACGATTTTGTCGCCGGCGTTCAGATATTGGCCGGGATCGACCTGACGCAGACCGAGTTCGCCCGCGAACGGGGCCCGGATGTGCATCTTGCGGATGCGCGTTTCGATTTGTTCGACCTGAGCGGCTGTCTGATCGCGTTCGGCGCGCCGCTGTTGCAGCACTTCTTTCGATGCGGCACCGGCTGCCGCCAGCTCGCCCGTGCGTGTCCATTGCTGGGCGGCAAACGTGGCGCCTGCCTTGGCTGCGGCGAGGTCGGCTGCTTCGGTCGAGTCGTCGAGGCGAATCAAGACGGCACCCTCCCGGCTACGCTTGCCCGATTCGAACGCAATTTCGGCGATTCGGCCGGGGACTTCGTTGGCGACAGTGACCTGCCGCACGGCGCGCAGCTCCCCGACGGCTTCGAGCGTCACGGGCGCGGCTTCGGGCTTGACCGTCAGGGCGACGACGTCGACCGGGCCGGGCGCTCCCCATCCTGGCTGTGCCGATCGAGTTGCGCGCCAGAACGTCAGCGCGGCAACGACGACAGCCAGCGTGAGGGCTGCCGATATAAGCCCCTTCCATGATGTCGTGTTCTTGCCAACAGGTGTCGCCGAGCCGTTCGGCGCGTGTTCGTTCATCGCTCACCCCGAGGTACGTTGAAACTAGACTGACAGTCGGTATTCTGCAATTATTCGACTAACAGTCGGTTTCGTCAAATGCGACCCGGTGGCACGTGGGGGTTTGTGCACTGAGGTGGTTCGGTATGTCGAGGCGGTAAACTATGCGGCGCAAGACTGGAGTGCCGGTCGTCGGCAGCGGCATGGCCGGGCGTTCCGTGCCATCAAACGAAAGCAATCCGAGAGTCGAACTTGGCGTCAAAAATGGAAGAATCGGTCGAGCCGGCGGTGTCGTCGCCACGGAGGACGCAGGCTAGAGGGCTGCGCAGTGCGCAAAAGCTGCTGGATGCGGCTGCGTCGCTATTCGTGGCGAAGGGGGTCGACGAGACGACCGTCGACGAGATTGTCGAACTCGCCGGGACCGCGAAGGGCACCTTTTACCACCACTACGAATCGAAGACGGCGCTGCTGGTGGCGCTGCGCGAGCGTGTGATTCACGATTTCCAATCGCATATCGACGCGGCGATGGCGCGGTGTGCCGAGGATGATTTTGTGCGCCGGCTCGATACCTGGGTCAAAGCGGCGTGTGAAGGGTATGTGGCGATGGGGCCGCTGCATGAGGTCGTATTCGGCCCCGAGTCGCCCCGTTGGACGGCGGCCGATCGGGCGTTCATGATCGATCTGGCGGCGCTGTTGAAAGCGGGGCATCAGAAACACGTGTGGAGCGTGCCGAACCCGCACGTTGCTGCGACGTTCCTGTTTCGGGGGTTGTTGGGGGTGGTCGACGATTTGATTCTCGCGGGCAAGGATCCAATCGGCGCGCAACGACCGGGGATTGCGCTGGCGCGGCATTTGGTGGGGATGACTGCGGAGAGGTAAAAGCGAAGCCGCCGAACCGGGCATTCTTGACCTGCCTCAATGCCGCACGTGCTGCGGCCGCCGATACTGCCTCCTCATACAACCGAAAGGAGCGATCGATGGCCCACGTGATGAAAGCCGCGGTAGTCCATGCATTCGGCGAGCCGCTTCGCATCGAGGAAGTCCCCGTCCCGCAAGCCGGCCCGGGTCAGATTCTTGTCAACATCAAGGCATCGGGCGTCTGCCATACCGATTTGCACGCGGCCGACGGCGATTGGCCCGTCAAACCCACGTTGCCGTTCATCCCGGGACACGAAGGCGTCGGATATGTCGCCGCCGTCGGCGCCGGTGTGAAGCACGTGAAAGAGGGCGATCGCGTAGGTGTGCCATGGCTCTACACCGCCTGCGGTCACTGCGAGTATTGCCAGACGGGCTGGGAAACGCTCTGTCACGAACAACAAAATACCGGGTATTCGGTGAACGGCAGCTATGCCGAATACGTCGTTGCGGATCCGAACTATGTCGGCCTGCTACCCGACACCGTCAAGTTCGATGAGATCGCGCCGATCCTCTGCGCGGGCGTGACCGTGTACAAAGGCATGCGCGTCACCGGTACACGCCCCGGCCAATGGCTCGCCATTTCGGGGATTGGCGGTCTCGGTCACGTGGCCGTTCAGTATGCGATTGCAATGGGCTTGCACGTCGTCGCCATCGACATCGGACAGGAAAAGCTCGATCTCGCACGCAAGCTCGGCGCGCGCCTCGTGTTGGACGCGTCGGCTTGCGATCCGGCCGCCGTGATTCAGAAGGAAATCGGCGGCGCACATGGCGTGCTGGTGACAGCGGTCTCGCGAAGTGCGTTCTCTCAGGCGCTCGGCATGGTGCGTCGTGGCGGCACCGTGTCGCTCGTGGGTCTGCCACCGGGCGACTTCCCGTTGCCGATTTTTTCGACGGTGCTGAACGGGATCACGGTGCGCGGATCGATCGTCGGCACGCGGCGCGACTTGCAGGAAGCACTCGATTTCGCGGCCGACGGAAAAGTCCGCGCGCACATTCACCGCGACCGGCTTGCAAACATCAATCAGATCTTCTCGTCGCTGCGCGAAGGGAAGGTCGATGGTCGGATCGTGTTGACCGAGTATTGACGCGCGATCGTGCTGAGCTCACGAACGAACAGGTATTCGCTTTTACGCCGGTTCAAGTAGCGACGCTACTGGCTCAGGGACGGCTGGCTTTGTCCACGCCCCGGCTGCGCGAGGCTGACGAGGCAGTCCGCGCGTGGCGCATCATCGTGCTCGAAACACATAGGGCTCGCCTGATCACCGGCACGCAAGCGCGTCACCTGCTGTCCGACGGGGATTGAGCCGCGAGACCGGTCGTCGCATTCGTACCGGCGAGCGCCCGTGTCTCCAGCACCCACCAACGCGGCAGCAGCCGACGTACTTCGCCACGCAAGTACCGGTCGTCGATCAGGTGCACGACACCCGTATCGTTTTCGGTTCGAATCACGCGACCCGCCGCCTGCACGACTTTTTGGAGGCCCGGATAGAGGTAGACGTAGTCATAACCGGCGCCGAACCGGGCCTCCATCGCCCGACGCATCTGTTCGTTCACCTCATTCATCTGCGGCAGGCCGAGCGTGGCGATGAACGCGCCGATCAACCGGTCGCCCACGAGATCCACGCCTTCCGAAAACGCCCCGCCGAGCACGGCCAGCCCGATCCCGCCCGTCGTCTCGCGAAACCGGGCGAGAAACGCGTCGCGCGCGGCTTCGTCCATGCCCGGCTGCTGGGCCCAGAGCGGCAAATCCGGATATCGCTCGCGCAGCAGCGCTTCCACGCGCGTCAAGTACTCGAAGCTGCTCAGAAACCCCAAATAATTCCCGGGGCGTTGCGCGTACTGCTTCGCGATCAACTCCGCAATCGGCACGAGCGAGCGTTCACGATCGCGCCAACGCGTCGACACATGGGCCGCCACGCGTACGGCCAGTTGTTCGGCGCGAAACGGTCCCTCGACTTCGAGCCACGGCACATCCTCGGCGAAGCCGAGCGTGTCGCGATAAAAGCGTGCAGGTTGCAGCGTGCCCGAGAACAGCACCGTCGCGCATGCCGCTGCATGGCGCACCGCCAAAAACGGCGCCGGCACGACGTTGCGTACGCAGAGCATCGAGCTGCGTTTGCCGTTCCCATTGCCACCGCGCGCGTCGAGCGTGACATCGAAAAGCGAATGTGCGTCGAACTTTTCGGCCAACGAAACGAATTGAGAAACGTCGAAGAACATGCGCAGCACCGCCTCGTCGATCGACAAAGGCTGCTGCGCCATCTGATCGGTAACCGCACTGGCCAGACCTTGCGCAGCCGAGAGGAGCTTCGCCGGAATCCGAGCATGCACCTGGTAGGCCGTTGTCTGCTCGCGGTTCAGCGCGTTCCACTCGCGTTGCAGACGTTGCAACGGCTTCTTCAGACCGACAGGCGCCGACTTCGTCGCCAATCGCAGTGCAGCTTGATCCAATGACGCCGAATACATTTTTCGCGCACGGTCGAGCAGGTTGTGCGCCTCGTCCACGAGCACGGCCACGCGCCACTCGTTCTGGCGCGTCAACCCATAGAGCAGGGCACTGCTGTCGTAGTAGTAGTTGTAGTCGCCGACAACCACATCGCTCCACCGCGTCAGCTCCTGTGCGAGGTAGTAGGGGCAGACCTCGTGCGCCAGCGCCACGGCGCGCACGCTTTGCCGATCGAGGCGCGCGCCCGCGAGTGCCTCGCTGCGTGCGGCATGGAGTCGATCGTAGAAGCCGCGCGCGAGCGGGCACGACTCACCGTGACAAGCCTTGTCGCGGTGCTCGCATGCCTTGTCCCGGGCCACCAGTTCGAGCGTGCGCAGTGCGAGCCGCTTTGCACCGGCGCCCGCATGCAGCGTCTCGATCGCGTCGAGTGCAAGCGCGCGCCCGGGCGTTTTCGCGGTCAAAAAGAATACGCGCTCCACACGGTCTTCCCCACACGCTTTCAACATCGGGAACAGCGTGGCCAGCGTCTTGCCAATGCCTGTGGGTGCCTGTGCCATCAAGTTGCGGCCGTCGCGCGCCGCCCGATAGACGGCCACGGCCAACTCCCGCTGTCC
>CBJMQH010000073.1:0-14402 GCA_966431825.1 uncultured Trinickia sp. | reverse complement strand
AAGCTCGCCCGCGTGCCGCTGCGTCTGCCGTCCTTCTCCGGGGCCGTGCGGTTGCCGCTCCCGCTGCCGCAAACCGGCAAGCGCTCGCTCGTCGGCGACATCGTCTGGGGCCTCATCGTGCTCGTGGCGACCGTGTATGTCGTCTGGCGCGTCGTGGCCTACGTCCGCACGGGCGTGACGGGCGCCGACGTCGGTCACGTGTTCGTCCTCGGCTTCATCACGCTTTTGCGCGTCATTGTGCTGATCGCGCTGTCGTCGCTTGTCTGGGTGCCGCTCGGTGTCCTGATCGGCCTGCGGCCCGCGCTTGCCGAAAAGATCCAGCCGCTCGCGCAGTTTCTCGCGGCGTTTCCGGCGAATCTGTTGTTCCCGGCCTTCGTCATCGTCATCGTGCGCTTCCACCTGAATGCGGACATCTGGCTCTCGCCGCTGATCGTGCTCGGGACGCAGTGGTATATCCTGTTCAACGTCATTGCCGGTGCCACGTCCTACCCCAACGACTATCGCGAGGCCGCGACGAACTTCCGCATCCGCGGTTGGCAGTGGTGGCGGCAGGCGATCCTGCCCGGCATCTTCCCGTACTACGTGACCGGTGCGATTACGGCGTCGGGCGGTGCGTGGAACGCGAGCATCGTGTCCGAAGCCGTGCAGTGGGGCGACACGAAGATCGCCGCGCATGGCCTGGGTGCGTTTATCGCCGAGACGACGGCGGCCGGCGATTTTCCGAAGATCATCCTCGGCATCGCGGTCATGTCGCTGTTCGTCACGTTGTTCAACCGTTTGCTGTGGCGTCCGTTGTACGCCTACGCGGAGTCGAAGCTGCGGCTCGACTGATCCGGCATTCTTTTACGGCTCCATCCTGAGTGAAGCGCCATGCATAATCCGAAAGCTGATTTCACTGTCGCCCCGCCTGCGAACACGGCCGCGCCGCGTCTAGGCGAGGAAGTCCTGAGCGTCAAGAACGTCTGCCGGGGCTTCTCGAAGGCGCAGGGCGAGCTGCTCGTGCTCGACGACGTCAATCTGTCGCTGCGCGAAGGCGAGATCGTCGGGCTGCTCGGGCGCTCGGGCTCGGGCAAGTCGACGCTGCTGCGTATCATCGCCGGCCTCATCGAACCGACCGACGGCGACGTGAATTACCTCGGCAAGCCGCTCGACGGGCCTGCCGCGGGCGTCGCGATGGTCTTTCAGACGTTCGCGCTGTTTCCGTGGCTCACGGTGCTGCAGAACGTGGAGGCCGGGCTCGAGGCGCTTGGCGTCGGCGCGCGCGAGCGGCGCGAGCGGGCGCTCGCTGCCATCGATCTGATCGGCCTCGATGGGTTCGAAAACGCCTATCCGCGCGAAATGTCGGGCGGCATGCGCCAGCGCGTCGGCTTCGCCCGCGCGCTTGTCGTCGACCCGACACTGCTCTTGATGGACGAGCCATTCTCGGCGCTCGATGTACTCACGGCCGAGACGTTGCGTACCGACCTGTTGGATTTGTGGACGCAGCGCCGTACGCCGATCAAGTCGGTGTTGATCGTCACGCATAACATCGAGGAAGCGGTGTTCATGTGCGACCGCATTCTCGTGCTCTCGTCGAACCCGGGGCGCGTCATCGCCGAAATCAAGGTGCCGTTCGCCCATCCTCGCAACCGGCTCGATCCCGCGTTCAAGCGTCTCGTCGACGATATCTACGCGAAGATGACGGCGCGTCGCACCGACGAGACGACGAAGAAGGGGCTCGAACTCGGCAGCTGGCTGCCGAGCGTGTCGACGAATCTGATGGCCGGTCTGATCGAGACACTGGCCGCGCCCCCGTACCACGGCCGCGCCGACATGCCTGAAATCGCACGGACGCTGCACCTCGAGGTCGACGATCTGTTTCCGATCGCAGAAGTGCTCCAGCACCTCGGTTTTGCCGACGTTCGCGAAGGCGATATTTTCCTCACGCCCCCTGCGCGCGTGTTCGCCGAGTTCGGTACGCAGGAGCGCAAGATGATGTTCGCCGAGCACCTGCTGCGGCACGTACCGCTCGCCGCGCGAATCAAGAAGGTGCTGGGCGAGCGGCCCGGCCACCGTGCGCCGCGCGTGCGCTTCGAGCAGGAACTCGAAGACTTTCTCTCCGACAGTGCGGCCGAAGAGACGCTCGACGCCGTCATTAACTGGGGCCGTTACGGCGAGATCTTCTCGTACAACGATCAAACCGAAATCTTCAGCCTCGAGGACGTCGAGAGCTGACGCGCGGCGGCGCAAACGAAAAAAGCGGGGCTGCGTGCCCCGCTTTTTCATTCGGGCTTGACGGTCTCACGACCCCTCGTCGCTCGTCGGTGCGTCCTCTTCGCCCTCGTAGGCGCCCAGCCGGTTGTAGAGCGTCTTCAGGCTCACGCCGAGCGCTTTGGCTGCACGCCGCTTGTCGCCGCCGCAGAATTTGAGCGTGCCGAGGATGATCTGGCGTTGCGCTTCGGCGAGCGGCGTGCCGACCCAGATGCTCATCGCGTCGCCCTGCGTGACCGCCTTCTTCGCGCGTGCGGCGAGCCGCGGGTGCTCGATCTCGACCGTCTTCTCGGCGAGGATGAATGCGCGGTAGACGCTGTTCTTCAGTTCCCGCACGTTGCCCGGCCACGAGTACGTGCGCAGCGTGTCCTTCGCGCGTTTGCTGAACACCTTGTTCGTGCCTTCCTGCGCATTGAGCTCCGCGAGGAAGTGTTGAGCGAGCAGTTCGCGGTCGCCCTCGCGCTCGCGCAACGGCGGCGCACGCAGCGGGAATACGGCGAGCCGGTACATCAAGTCTTCGCGCAGACCGTTCTCCTTGACGGCTGCGAGCGGGTCGCGGTTCGTCGCCGCGACGACGCGCACGTCGCTCCTCAGCAGCTCGTTGCCGCCGACACGGTAGAACGTCCCCGTCTCGAGCGCGCGCAACAGCTTCACTTGCCGCACCGGCATCATCTCGGTCACTTCGTCGAGAAACAGCGTGCCGCCGTTCGCGTGCTCGAAGTAGCCCGCGCGTCCCTGCACGGCGCCGGTGAAGCTGCCGCGTTCGTGGCCGAACAGCTCCGCCTCGATGAGGCTGTCCGGAATTGCCCCGCAATTGACCGCAACGAAAGGGCCGTCCTTGCGCGCGCTCATCGCGTGGATCGTGCGCGCGACGAGCTCCTTGCCCGTGCCCGACTCGCCGACGATCAAGACCGTCGCATCGGTACTGGCCACACGTTCGATTTGTTCGTAAAGCTCCAGCATGACCGGCGACGAGCCGTACAGCATGCCGAACGAATCCAGTCCGGCCGCATCGCGCGTCGTCAACGCTTTGGCAAGGTGAGGGGCGGCACCCGTGTCCGGTGCCGCGGCCGGCGTATCGAGTTCACTCGATGTCGTCATCTGATCGCAGTCCCGTAAATGGAGTTCGCCTCACGCGCAATCCGCATGCGCGGTATCGACGATTCGCTCCGCTATCCCAAAAATAGATATTTAACCACGCGTTTCGTGGCTGACGTGCGCAATCCAGATAGGTCGGCTGGCACGCCGTGTGCTGCGTTTTCGCATTACGGGTGAGCAGGAACTCAGGACCGTCAAATCGATCGGAATAGTAATCCTGCCGCCCGAGCACGCCGCGGCAACTGCCCGGCCGGCTTTGCCAGTTGCGGTCGCCGCGACGTGGTCGCATGCGTTTGTTTCAAATTCGCGCTCGGCGTTCACTTCATTTCCATGCCAGGGGGATAAGATGGCTCGTCCCAAGATCGGTATTTTCGGTGCGCTCGTTGCCGTCGGCGGCATGCTGGCCTGGCGTTGGGCGCTCAAGCATCGTGCTTCGCAGGCTAGGCTCGCCAACGAATTGAACCGTTGGGAGGAAGAAGGCGGCGCGATGTCGGCCTCTGCGCAAAGCGCGCCGCACGCGGGCCAGGAAGCGACGCCGCATGATGTCGTGCCCAACGGCGCCGGCCGAGTCGGCGGGACGCGCGACGCTTGGACCTTCCCGCACGGCAACGCCTGAGCGCGGCTCGAGAGCCGCACTTCGTCTTTTCGCGCCATAGCGCCGGCTTTTTGCGTCACATCCGCGGCGCAGTGTGGCCATGCGCGCATAAAGCGGGTGCCGGTCGCCCTCGGCCGGTAGTCGCGGCACAATAGCGAGATGTGTTTCGTCACACCTCGCCCTCGGTCGTTGCGGCCCGTGCCGCTGTATGCGTCTCGACCGGTTCCTATCAACTCACTTGACTCTATGACCCGATGCCTCACGTCCTGATTGTCGACGACGACCCTGAAACCCGCGAAGCGCTGGTGTCCATCATTGCCGAAGACGGTTTGACCACGGCGACGGCGGGCGACCTGCGCGAGGCGCGGATCCAGCTCGTGCGCCAGACGCCCGACGTCGTGTTCACGGATCTGCAATTGCCCGACGGCAGCGGCGTCGATCTGTTCGAGGACCTCGATCCGCGCTCCGGCGTCGAAATCGTCGTCATTACCGGTCATGCAACGGTGGAATCGGCTGTCTCGGCACTCAAGATGGGTGCGGCCGACTACCTCGTAAAACCCATCAACATGCAGCGCGTCAAGGCGATCCTCGATCGATTGCCGCGTGCCGGCGATCTGAAGGCGCAGATCGGCACGCTGCGCGGCGAGCTGCGTCGGATGGGCCGTTTCGGTTTCATGCTCGGCAGTTCCCCGGCGATGCAGGCGGTCTACGACCAGATCAGCCGCGTGGCACCCACCGCAGCGTCGGTGCTGCTCGTCGGGGAATCCGGTACCGGCAAGGAAGTCGCCGCGCAGACGATTCACGAGTTGAGCCTGCGACGCAAGCATGCGTTTCTTGCGGTGAACTGCGGCGCGATTTCGCCCAATCTGATCGAATCGGAGATGTTCGGCCATGAGCGCGGCTCGTTTACGGGCGCGGACCGGCAACACAAGGGGTACTTCGAACGGGCGAGCGGCGGCACGATCTTTCTCGATGAAATTACCGAGATGCCGGCCGAGCTGCAGGTGAAGTTTCTTCGCGTGCTCGAGACGGGCATGTTCATGCGGGTCGGCACGACGAAGGAAATCGAAACCGACGTACGCGTGATTGCGGCAACGAATCGCGACCCGGAGCAGGCCGTGCTGGAAGGCAAGCTGCGCCTCGATCTTTACCACCGGCTCAACGTTTTCCCGATCAGCCTGCCGCCGCTGCGTGACCGCGGGTCGGACGTGACGCTGCTCGCGCAGGCGTTTCTCGAAGAACTCAACGAGCGGCACGGCACGCGCAAGCAATTCCCACCCGCGGTGAAGGACATGATGATGTCCTATCCCTGGCCGGGCAACGTGCGCGAACTGAAGAACTACGTGCAGCGCGCCTTCATCATGGCCGGTGCCGATGCGGACACGACGGCAGCGGTGCCGCTGCAGATATCGCTGTCCAAGCCCTCGACGGGCACGGCCGTCACGATTCCTTTCGGTACTTCGCTCGCCGTTGCCGACCGCCAACTGATCCTCGCGACGCTCGAGCAATGCGGCGGCGTCAAGACGCGGGCAGCCGAGATCCTCGGCATCAGCCTCAAGACGCTCTACAACCGCCTTGTCGAATACGGCGACGATGCCAACAAGGCGGGAGCGGGCGAAGCCGACGCGCCGGGCGAGGCGACTGCCGGCAAGTGATGCGCTGGCGGCTCGCCCTCGTGGCTTGCCGCTCCCGTTCCCCCCTTCATGGCGCCTGCGCGCTCGCTGCGGCGCTCGACAAAGCGTGCGGCGCCTTCTGGGCAAAAGCCTTGCTGACTCGAACTTGAGCGGTGTCGGCCCGCGAGGCGCGCGTGCGCGCTTCGCTCGGCACCGTCCGTCGTTCGATTGCATAAGGGAGGACTTCGTTTATGCCAGAAGCAAAGCGCGCGCTGTGGCGACTGCATACGCCCGAGCCCGATCCGGCCGTGCCGCCGCCGAAAGAACCGCCCGAGCCCTCGCCTGATCCGACACGCGAGCCGCCGGAACCCCCGCAGCAACCCATCGGAGATCCGCCCCCGTCGCCACCCAATGTGCCCCACATGCGGCATCGGGCGCTGTCGGTAAGGGCGGGTCGAGTCCCGCGCGAGGGACTGTGGTTTCTGCCGCCCGCCGACGAGCGGAACCTGTACCGCTTACAAATTGGGCGAAATTGTTACCGCGCGAACGCACGCGCGGCGTCCTAGACTTGAATGTTGAACCGGCCCGTTCCGGGCACGGGCCTTCTCGCCGGAGGTGTTTCATGAGACATCCTGCGTTGCGGCGCTCTGCGCGCCATTCGAAACGGGACCCGAAGCACATGACTGGCGCGGCGAACATGCCGCCGCAGGGCATGGACGGCTCGGCGCAAAACCGCGCTGCGCCTGGCGTTCCGGCGGATGGGGAGCAGAATCAGGGCGGCGCGCGACCCGAAGGCATCGACTACCAGCGGGACTTGGGGTCGGAACAGGACGCCTAGCGCATGGGGTAGTGGGCATAGGCGGTGACGCAGCGCATCGAAGCGAAGCGCGGCTTGCGCTCGCCTTGGCCGCAGCGTTGATTGCAGCGATCCATTGCAGTGCGGCACGGTGCTTGCGTATCAAGAGCCCGAGCGCGGCTTCAAGGTCCGCGCGCTACACCAAATGAAGAGGTGAGAGCCGCAATGAGCAGACTAATCGTTGTATCTAACCGCGTCGCACCGACGCAGGAGGGGCGCCCCGCCGCCGGGGGCCTTGCGATCGGTGTGCTGGATGCCTTGAAGGAAACCGGTGGCGTCTGGTTTGGCTGGAGCGGCGAAATCGTCGGCGAGGCAACGCCGCCCGAAATCGAGCAGCAGGGCACCGTCACGTATGCGACGGTGGGGCTGACACGGCGGGACTACGATCAGTACTACCGTGGATTCTCCAATGCGACGCTGTGGCCCACGTTCCACTACCGCACCGATCTGTCGCGCTACGATCGTCAGGAGTACGCCGGCTATCTGCGTGTGAACACCACGCTGGCCAAGCAGTTGAAGGCGATGCTCAAGCCCGACGACATCATCTGGGCCCACGACTATCACCTGTTGCCGTTCGCGCGTGCACTACGCGAACTCGGCGTGACGAATCCGATCGGCTTCTTCCTGCATATCCCTTTTCCGGTTCCCGAAATGCTGCGCACGGTGCCTCCGCACGAAGAGCTCGTGCGTGCGCTGTGCAGCTACGATGTGGTTGGCTTTCAAACGCAGTCGGACCGCCAGGCTTTCGTCGACTATATCGAGCGCGGCGGGTTCGGTACGGCGAGCGACGACGGCATGGTGCATGCATTCGGACGCGTGCTCAAAGCGGGTACGTACCCGATCGGCATTTATCCCGACGCCATTGCGAAGGCCGCAGAGCAGTTCTCCGATCGCAAGCAGGTCGGCACGCTGCGCGATTCGATGCACGGCCGCCGTCTCATCATGAGCGTCGATCGCCTCGACTATTCGAAGGGCCTCGTCGAACGCTTCCAGGCGTTCGAAAGGTTGCTTCAGAACGCACCGAATTGGCAGGGGCGTGTTTCGCTCGTGCAAATCGCGCCGCCTACGCGTTCCGATGTGCAGACGTACCAGCGGATCCGGCAAACGCTTGAAGGGGAGGCGGGGCGCATCAATGGGCGCTTCGCACAGCTCGATTGGACGCCCATCCAGTACCTCAATCGCAAGTATGAGCGCAACATCCTGATGGCGCTCTTCCGGCTCTCGCAGGTGGGATACGTGACGCCGCTGCGCGACGGGATGAATCTTGTCGCGAAGGAGTACGTAGCGTCGCAGGACCCCGCCGACCCCGGTGTGCTCGTTCTGTCCCAATTCGCCGGTGCCGCGGAGCAGTTGCCGGGCGCGCTGATCGTCAATCCTTTCGATTTGACGCAGATGGCCGATGCGCTTGCGCGTGCACTCTCGATGCCCCTCGAGGAACGGCAAGCCCGTCATACGGAGATGATGAAGCGCCTGCGGGCAAACGATCTCTCGACATGGCGCGATGCATTTCTCGACGACCTGCGCCAGGTCGCGACGGCCGCCTCGGTGACGCGCAAGGCCGTCAAGCTTGCCGATATCGCCGCATAAAGCGCTCATGTAGAAAGAAGGCGCCCCGCCGAAGCGGGGCGCCTGTCCTTCTAAACCCCTGAGGCCAGCCGGCCCCAGGTCCTCCCTTCGCAATGTCAGCCTTGTCGGCGCAGTTGGGCCGGCGGCACCTTCAACAGATTGCGGTATTTGGCCACCGTCCGACGCGCGACGATCATCCCCTCCTGGGCGAGCATCTTGGCGAGGCTCACGTCAGAGAGCGGATTGCGCACGTCTTCCTGTTCGATCATTTCCTTGATGAGTGCACGGACAGCCGCCGCTGAACAGCGTCCGCCCGTCTCTGTCGCGAGTTCGCGCGGGAAGAAGTGGCGGAACTCGAAGATGCCGCGCGGCGTCGCCATGTACTTGTTGCTCGAAGCACGCGAGACCGTCGATTCATGCAGCCCGAGTTCTTCGGCCAGCTTGCTGAGGACGAGCGGTTTCAACGCGATCTCGCCGTACTCGAAGAATGCCTTTTGATAAGACACGATGCATTGCGCGACACGCTGAATCGTCGTGAAGCGCTGCTCCGCGTTGCGCAGCAGCCAGCGTGCTTCCTGCAGCTGCTGGCCGAGCGGCGAGCCGCTGCCGCCCGATTGCGCAAACAGCTCGGCATACACGCGGTGAATGCGCGCGCGCGGCAGAACGGCAGGATTGATCGACGCCACCCAGCGTCCCTTCACCTTGCGCACGATGACGTCCGGGATCACATAGTTGTCGTCGGCTCGTGCGTAGTACTGGCCGGGCTTCGGGTCGAGCTTGCGCACGAGCGCACAGGCGCGGCGCAACGCTTCGGCCGAACAGCCGATCTGCTTTTGGAGCTCCGCATGCTCGCGTCGTGCGAGCCGCTCGAGGTGGTGCTCGACGATTTCGCGGGCGATGTCGCGCCCGGCGGTCTCCGCCGGCATCGCGTCAAGCTGAAGACTCAGGCACTCCGACAGCGAACGCGCAGCGACACCCGGCCGGTCGAGTGTTTGCACCAGGCGCACGGCAACGCGCAGCTCCTCTTCGGTGAGCGGCGGGTCTGCTTCGAAGCTTTCGGCAAGGTCGGCAAGCGATTCCCGCAGATAGCCGTCGTCATCGAGCGCTCCGATGATGATTTGCGCGGCGGCACGGTCGCGCTCGTTCAACGGGTAGAGGTGCAGCAGATGCTGCAGGTGCTCATGCATCGAGAGCTGCGAGTGCGCCCAGGCGCCGGGGTCGACATCGTCGCCGTCGCCGTTATGGCGCGATGTGCGGCTGGACCAGTCGCCCGAGAACTCGCCGGGCAGGTCGTCCCCGGCGCCGGACGTTGCGGTGTCGGGCGCGAGCGAATCGTAAGTCTCGACGGGTTCGATGGTCGCGGGCGCCTCGGCCGCGATCGGATCGGCGCTGGCGACGCCATCCACGGTGCTGCCGCTGGCCGGTACTTCGGCGTCCTCAGCAAGTGGCTCGTCATATTCGAGGAACGGATTGTTGTCGAGCGCCTGACGCAATTCCTGCTGAAATTCGAGCGATGAAAGCTGCAAAAGCCGCACCGATTGCTGCAGGCGCGGCGTCAGAGCAACGTGTTGTTTGCTGCGCAGTTCTAGGGTCGGCGGCATATCAATAGTCCTTTGAATGAGCGCCCCCTATAAAGCAATGACCGTACCAACCGACGATTCTGCACCGGTCTTAAGGGATTGCGGACCTTTGGGGCGGGATCCCGCTGCGGCGGCGCAGCAGGTTTTACACGGTCGAATGCAAAAGCGGGGTGCGCCTCGCACGTCAAAAGCGCTGCCGTTTGTGCCCAACGGACACGGTGCTCGAAGGGGGCGGGCGCGATGATTTTTTTTACGTTGATACGGCGCCAGGCATGGCCATTGCGGTCGATCGGGTACGCGGCGGGCAACCGGCGTTGCATGCGCCGCGCTTGAGGCTCGGCATTTTTTCAAATCTTTGAGCAAGGAGAAAACTATGAGATCGCTCCAACTACTCAAAATCGTGGTGACCGCCGCCTTTGCCGTGTCCGCCGCCGCGGCGACGGCACAGACTCAGAGCGCGGCCTCCGCCGGCGGCAGCAGCACCGAGGCAACCGCCCCCTCGGGCAGCTCGGAATCGCTCGGTCAGCACATCAGCGACGGAACGATTACGACGAAGGTAAAGGCCGAACTGCTTGCCGCCAAGGACGTGAAAGCGACGCATATTCATGTGAAGACGCGCCGCGGCATCGTCTGGCTGACTGGCAGCGTCCCGAGTGCGGACGACAAGACGCGCGCTCAGCAGGTCGTGGAGGGTGTGTCGGGCGTCCATCGCGTCCGCAACCAATTGAAGGTCGCTGAGCCGGGCAGCAGTCAGTAAGGGTAGGGCGCACAGAGGCCAAGCGCCGCTCGCGACCGTCGCGGTCGTGGGCGCTTGAGCGGCGTAGCGGGTTGCCCGCTTCCTGTCGGTCGATCTGCAGGCGTCGGCGTTTTGCGCCTCGTTTTGCGCGTCGCTTTGCGCCTATATCTCGCGCGGCTTGTATCCGGTCATCGGCACGGGCGCCTGCGTCGGATTGAAATCGGCCCAGCGCCCCTGGCGCCAGCGTCCCGAGGCCCGTTCGATGGCGAGCGCACCCGCGGCATCGAGTATTTCGGCCGCGTGTCCCTGGGTGGCAGGTGTAGCGTGCACGGCGACGAGTACGCCCGACTCGCGCATTTCATGGTGTACGGCATGTCTCACGAGTTCGCCGACCGGCGGCGCGGCCTGCGCGCGCGCCTGCACGGTAGCCCCGGTCAGCGCGCCGATGTAGGCCCCGGCCCCCGCCGCCGCGACGGCGACTACGAGCGACGGTGTAAAGGCAGCAAAAAGGCTGACACCGACGACGGCACCTGCGGCCGAGCCGATGATGGCGCCGCGTCCGGGATGCCTGAGCGGGTTGAGCGAAGCTGCGTCGAAAGAAAACGGCGCGGTATGCAGGCTGTCGGCCGCGGCGCGGTTGTGCTGGCCGCGCGGATTGACGAAGAACAGACTGACGTCTTCCTCGACGAAGCCTTGCGCGAACAGCTGGCGCGCAGCGCTTTCTGCTTTGGCGAAGGTCGGGAAACGTCCTGCGACGATCAGTGACATGGCGACTCCTTGACGGTTCCGTGAACAGAACGGCCATACGAGCGAAAGGGCGAGGGTTCGCGCGTCGTACAGCGTCGGGATGATCGTCGGCGAGTGCCAAAGGCGCGAATGCTGCCCAATGTCTTGGACATGGGTTGCCGCGACAAGTGCGCGCGAGTGGGGTTTATCCCAGTCGCGTCGGTGGGCGGTGCGATGCGCGCGCCACGCATACGCGTTCCTTTTTAAAATGAATCCGGCGCGCTCCACTCGAAGCGGCCGCTTCAAGCCGGCTGCCGCAAGCGCATCAAGCTCACGACCGAAGCAACCGCCGCAAACCCGGCGGCCGTCTCCAGGGCGACCCGGGGCCCGTGTTCGTGCGCGAGCGCAAAGATCAGTGCCACGAGTGCCGCACCGAGCGTTTGGCCCGTCAGTCGCGCGGTGCCGAGCATCCCGCTTGCGCCGCCGCTGCGTTCGCGCGGCGCGGCTGACAGCATCTGTCGATTGTTGGGGGATTGGAAGATGCCGAAACCGGCACCGCAGAGCGCCATACGCCAGACGATGTCGCCCGGCGTCGGGTGCGCGCCGAGTGCTGCAAGCGCGGCGAGGCCGGCTGTCAGCGCGATCAGGCCGGCACCGCCCAATGCGCCGGCTGAATAGCGGTCCGACAAGATGCCCGAAAGGGGGGCCGCGAACACGATCGCGAACGGCCAGGGCGTGATCAAGAGACCCGTGTCGACTTGCGAGAAGCCCAGCGTGTTCTGAAACAGGAACGGCAGCGAGACGAAGGCGAGCATCTGCGCACAGAACGAGCAGACCGAGGTGCCGACCGACAGCGCGAAGACCGGGATTCGCAGTAGATCGACGGGCAAGAGCGGTGCGCGTTGCGTGAGTTGACGTCGCACGAAGAAGAAGCCCACGACGAGTGCCACGATACCCTGCGCGATCGCATAGACGGGCCGCTCGCCGTGGCCCACGCCGTCGATCGTGAAGATGAGGAGTCCGAAGACGACCGCGTTGAGCGCGGCGCTCAGGTAGTCGTAGGGCGCATCGTGCCGCGGGTTGGGCGGTAAGGCTTTGAGCGCGCCGCAGAACGCGGCGATACCGATCGGCACGTTGATCGCGAACAGCCAGGGCCACGCAGCGACGGCGAGCACGGCGGAAGCGACGGTCGGGCCGACGGCCGATGCCACGGCGACCACCATGGCGTTGATCGCGACGCCGCGGCCCAGCAATGTCGCCGGATAAATGGTTCGAACGAGTGCGGTGTTGACGCTCATGATGCCGGCCGCGCCGAAGCCTTGCACGACGCGCGCAGCGGCGAGCGTGGGCAGGGAATAGGAGAGCGCACAACCGAGCGACGCCACCGTGAAGAGTGCGAGGCCTGCCATGTAGACGCGGCGGTAGCCGATGCGATCGCCGAGCGACGCGAGGGGCAGCAGCGAAATCGTGATGGCGAGCTGATAGGCGTTGACGACCCAGATCGACCCCGCGGCGCTCGCTTTCAAGTCCCGGGCAATCGTTGGCAGGGCGACATTGGCGATCGCGCTGTCGAGCACGGCAAGCGTGAGGCCAAGCGCGATAACGACAACGGCCCAATAGCGCTGTGGAGTAGGGACGCCCTGATCTGCTTCCATCGAAGAATGCTTGGCGAGCCCCCGTGAGGGCGAATTCGTCGCATTCTACGCGGCTTTTCGTTCGGACTGCTTGGCGCTGCCCCAGCATGCGCACAAAGCGCTCGTTGGCCTGGCCGGCGGCTGCCGTCGGCCAGGCGGGTGCGCGCTATTTGAGCTCGTAGAGGCCCGTGTAGGTCGTCGAGTCGAGTTCGTTCAGGTGAATCATGAAGCGGGCAACGGCGTTGGTCGTCGCGTGCGTGATCGGCAGATGCGGCACCTTCAACGCGTGTAGTCGGAAGATGTACCGGTGCGGTTTGTCGCCGCGCGGCGGGGCTGCACCGCCGAAGCCCTGCGTGCCGTAGTCGTTGCACACCTGGACCGCGCCGGGCGGCAGCAGCGACCCGTCGGCTTTGCCGGCGCCCCGCGGCAGCGACGTGAGATCGGGCGCGATGTTCGCCACGACCCAATGCCAGAAACCGCTGCCCGTCGGTGCGTCGGGGTCATGGATCGTCAGCGCGAGGCTCAGCGCGTCGGCAGGTACGCCTTCCCATTGCAGCGACGGCGAGACGTTGCCGCCGTCGCCGTCTACGCCAAATGCCTTGTCGCTCGCTTCCTGCGCTTTGGGCATGAAGCCGTTGGCGGGAAAGTCGTCGGACCAGATTCTGAAATCAGCCATCGGATGCCTCCTTTCTTCAAAGCGGATTTGCAACGTAAAGTGCAGCACGATGCGCCGCCAAGCGGCCAGCGAGCCGAGTGTATCACCGGCCCCGCGGGCCCTGCAGCGGTGTCGCCCACCCTCGCGCGGAAGGGCTCGACGGCATCTGCGTGAGCGAGCACAATCGCAGGCCTTGTTCCCACCCCAAACCGCATCGAGAATAAAAACGTGGCGAAAGACACGCCGGTGGCCCTCGTGACGGGCTCGACCTCAGGTATCGGCGCTGCCGTGGCGCGGCGGCTCGCGCGCGAAGGCTACGCCGTCATTGTTCATTCGCGCAGCTCTGAGGCGCCCGGGCGCGCCCTTGCTGCCGAACTCGGAAACGCCGCCTATATCCAGGCCGACCTGGCCGTGGACGAAGATCGCGTACGCCTCGTTCGCGAGGCAATCGACCTCTGGGGGCGCCTCGACGTCCTCGTGAACAATGCCGGCATTGCGCGATTCATCGATCATGACGACTTGGCGGCCGCGACGCCCGAGCTCTGGCGAGAACTGCACGAAGTGAACGTGATCGCGCCGTTTCGCCTCGTGACCGAGGCCGAGTCCGCATTGCGTGCGGCCGCGCGTCGGGGGCGCGCGGGCTGCGTCGTGAACATCAGCTCACATGCAGGCGTTCGCCCTAAGGGGGCGTCGATCCCCTATGCGGCGACGAAGGCGGCATTGAACCATGTGACGCGCCTGCTCGCGTTGACGCTTGCGCCGGACATCCGCGTCAATGCGGTGGCACCGGGGCTCGTCGATACGCCGTTGACGCAGGGCTGGTCGGATGGGCGCACGCTTTGGCGCGAGCGTGCGCCGATGCGCCGGGAGGCCACGCCCGAGGACATCGCACAAGCGGTGGCGATGCTCATCGCATCGGAATACCTGACGGGGGAGGTCCTGCTTGCCGATGGCGGCCTCAATCTCACCTGAACACGGTGCGGGCCCAAGCTACTCGGCGGGCGTAGCCGACGAATGGTGGCTCGTGATCAGCCAGCCTTGCTTTGGGCTGAACCGATAGGTGAAGGTGTAGCGGGCGTGAACGACGGTGCCG
>CBJMQH010000072.1:0-14470 GCA_966431825.1 uncultured Trinickia sp. | reverse complement strand
TCCGGCAACGTATCGCCGTGTTTCTGATAGGTGATCTTCGGCGCAAATGGAGGCGGATCCGAAAGAACGTCGTTCTCCAGATAAATCGAGAGATCGACGAATCGACGATTGGGCTTCAAGCTTGGACTCCTGAAAGAGAGGGCCGGCGCTCAAGACGCGAGAAGCACAGCACGGCCGCGATGCTGATGAACACGGCCGCGATCCCGAGGACGCCGTAGCCCGACTGCTTGACGAGCGTGCCGCCGAGTACGGGGCCGATCGCCGAACCCGTCATGAGCATCGCAGGCGTCGCGGCGACGGCACGCCCTGTTCCATCGAGGCGCGCCAACATGCCGAAGGCGAACGTGTGCGTGAATATCATGACTGCCGCGAAAACCGAAGTCGCCGCGGCATACGGGGCAAACGCCGCACTCTGCGTGATGATCAAGGCGAGCGCGGCTTGCACGACGGGACCGGCCAGCACGACCTTGCGGCCGGGAATACGCGTTTCGAGCAGCCCTGCCACAGGCGCCGGAAACAAGTTCACGAAACCGAGCGCGATCAGCGTCGCGGTCACGGCCGGCAAACCGAAGCCGCGATCGACGCCGATGCGTTGAACGAAGCTGAACAACATCGCCTGGGTCAGCGCAATGCAGCTCACACCAAGCATGCCGAACCATACGGCACGCTCGAAGCGGGGTTCGTCGCGCTGGCCGCTACGGCGTTCCACCCGAATCGACGGAAACCCGAGTGCACACACGAGCGCCGCCACGCCCATGACGCCGGCGAAGACACGGAACAGCATCGGGCCGCCATGAGCCGCGATCAGCCCCGGCGTGGCGCCCAGGAACGCGATGGCGAAAACGCCCAGCGCAAGACCCGCTATCGCGAACAAGCGATGCGGATTGCGGCTGCGTCCGATCGTGCCATGCGTGAAGCTCAGACCACATCCGACAGAAAGACCCGCAACGACGTGCAACGCGAGCATTGCCGCATAACTGCTCGTCGAGACGAGGCCGAGAAACGCCAGCGTGGCAATCCCGAAGCCGCTCGCCGCCATGACGCGCGCGGGCAAACGATTCAGGCGCGGCGAGAAAAGCAGGCTGCTCAGCACCGCGCCGGCCAGGAACAGCGTAGCGAGCAAGCCTGCCTGCTGCGGATCGAGCCGATACGTGCCGATCAGTGTGCCGACCCAGACAGGCAAGGCGACCAGATCGACCATACCCGCGCAATGCGCGATCATCAAAGCGCCCGTATCGAGCGCGCCGAGCCCATCCACAGGTTTCTCGCGGGAAAGATTCGTGTCCATCATGTCTCCCGGTGCTTAGATCGGCTGCGCGAGACGCATGTGCGTCTCATGCATGATGCGGGTGTGCTCCGCTTGGTCGCCCCCCGCGATCTCGATCTCGCCGAGACGTCCGGAGTTTTCCACGACCAGACGGCAGCGTTCCCACCGACGCGCCGCAAACGCCTGCAATGCCGCCTCGACCGTCGCGCCCCGGTCCAGTTCTTCAGCGAGAACGATTGCATCCTCGATACCGATGCCGGCGCCCGCCGCCATATGGGGCGTCGTCGCATGCACCGCATCGCCAACGAGCACGACGCGCGAACTGAACCAAGGCATGGGCAGCAGCAAGCTCTCGAGCGGGCGATAGTTGCAGTGCGACTGCGGTCCCAATTGCGCGTGGATGGTCTGAAGCAACGGCACGTCGAACGGCGCCAACAGATCCGACAGCATGCGCGGCCAAAGAGCGGGGTCGATGTGCTCGTTCGTCGGCCTGTTTTCGGTGACGAACAAATACATCTCGTCGCGCGACACCGGATTGACGCCCGCCTTGACTTTCGGCCCCAGCCACATCGTCGCGCAGACGATATCGGCCGGCCGTGGCACCACGGCGCGCCAGACGCCCTGGCCCGTGTAGCGCGGTTTCGGGGCGTTGGGGAACAGCGCTTCGCGCACTTTCGAATAGAGCCCGTCGGCGCCGACCACGAGGTCGTAGCTGCCCTGCGTGCCATCCGTGAACGCAACGTGCACCTCGTCATCGCGTTGCTCGATCTGCTGGAACGTGCAGCCGAGGCGCACGCGCACGCCGGCCGCACGCGTCGCCTTGGCGAGAATGTCTGCCAGCGCCGGACGCATGATCGCGCCACCGCCGGGCACATCTTCACCGGCCACGCGAGGCGTCGGCACCGTACCGATCGGATGGCCGAGCGCGGTGAACAAATTCACCCCGTCGCCGCCATGGCCGCGCTCGAAGAACGCGTCGAGCACGCCGATCGTGCGCAGCGCCCGCAGCGTCGGACCGCCGATACTGATGCCCGCGCCATACGAGCGCCAACCGGGGTCGATCTCGACGAGCTCGACCGCGAGGCCGAGCTTCGCGCACTGGATCGCCGTCGCCATCCCGGAGAAGCCTCCGCCGATGACAAGGACGCGTTGAAGAGGGGCGGTCATTTGGGTGTCTCCTTCTTGCATCTCTATCTGTTGTAGGTCTTTCATGTCGCGATCAACACAACATCGCCGTCGCTCGTAACGTCGATGTCGACAGGCGCGAGGTGCTGACCGAGGCAAGGCCCGAGCAGACACTCGCCGGTCGCGATATCGAACTGCGCGCCGTGCGCGGAACACACGATGCGCGTGCCGTCGCCGTTCAGATATGCGTCCTTGCGCCAGGCCATCGGCGTGTCGCCGAAATGCGGGCACGCGTCCCGGTACGCGCACACTTGCGTGCCACGACGCACGACGAACAGCGTGTCGCGCCCCGCGCCGAAGGGATCGAAGCCTCGCGCGCCGGGATCGGCGAGATCGTCGATACGCGCAAGGCGGATGGCACCGGATCGGTTGCTCATGGCTGTCCGGTACGCGCTATCGATCGCCATTGTGCGCAGCCGGCGGCGGACCGCCTGGCGCCCACTTCTCACGATGCTGGAACAGGAACAACTGCGATGCATCGGCGCCCATCGGCGCTTCGCGCGCGGTCCACGCGAGGTCGTGCAGATCCATGTCGGCGTCGTACTCGACATGGCAACCAAGCGGGCTGTTGAAGTACCAGAACCAGTTCGAACCGAAGCGGTGACGCCCGGGCCCCCAGAACGACTGATAGCCCTTTTCGACGAACCGCGTACCGGCTTGCAGCACCTCGGTGGGTCCGCCCATATGGAACGTGAAGTGTTCGCAGCCTTTCATGAACGGCGGCGTCTCGATCATGAACAGCGTGTGATGGTCGAGCGTGCCGGCCGGCTGCAGGAACGGGCCGACGCCCGTGAAGCGGTCCGTGCAGCGAAAGCCGAGACGTTCCACGTAGAACGCTTCGGCCTTCGCGGCGTCCGGGACGAAGTAGACGACGTGCGAAAGCGTGCGCGGTGTCAGCACGGCATCGTCGCTGACCGCCACGACGTTCGGTGCGCGCTGTGCCGGCGCACCGGGCGCATTCACCGCCTCTGCCGGCAACGACAACGTGCGCCGCGCGCTCAGTTGGAAGCCGATCGCAAAGCCCATGTCGTCGACCGATTCGATCGCCCCACCGGCGAGCCTGCGCACTTGCCTGTCGCGACGCAATTCTTCGGCGATCGCGTCGAGCGTTGCCGAATCGGCCACCCCATAGATGGTCTTGCGCAGCATGCTCGCCGTGCCGAGCGCAGCGGGTAGGCCGGGATCGTCTTTGCGCGCGATTTCGATGCCGGTGCCGTCGAGCGCCTCGAAACGGCCGCCCGTGTCGTCGTGGCGAATCGGCAGCAGGCCATAGTCGATCAGATACTGGTTGCACGCAGCGACGTCGTCCACGCCGAAGACGAGCGTATCGGGTCCGATGATATTCATGAAAAGTAGGTGCGTAGATGAGGTGGATGGGTCAGCGTGCGATGCGTCCGCCAAGGGTCTCGGCAATCCAGTCCGCGATGAAGTGCCCTGCATTGATCGAGTTGTCGAAGCTCGAGTGCTGCACGCCCCCTTCGCGCTCGGTGAAAATCTTCAACTCGCGCTTGGGACTGTTGACGAGCTGTTCGTATGTCCGATGCGCCCAGGCGACCGGAATCTGCGAATCTTTCGCGCCATGCGTGACGAGGAACGGCACCCTGATCCGGTCGAGCACGCCGTCGAGATGCACGTCTTCGGCGATACGCATGAACGCGTCGACGTCCTCGGCGCCCCACACCCAGCACACGTGTTTCCAGTAGTGCGGCACGGGGAAGTTGCCTTCGCGCTGCAGACGCTTCTTCTGCACGTCGCGCCAGTCGTGATTCGCACCCCAAACGACGCCGCACGCGAAGCGAGGCTCGAACGCGACGGCGCGCGGACAGTAGTACCCGCCCAGCGAGACGCCCTCCATGCCGATGCGCTTTGGATCGACGTCACCGCGGCCCTCGAGCCAGTCGACAATCGGACTGGCCCAGACTTCCGAGTTGTACACGGCGTGCAAGCCGGCCAGACGCAGCGCCTCGCCGGTGCCCGGTTGATCGACGATCAGCGAGGACACGCCGCGCTCGGCGAGCCACGCCGGCAGGCCCACGAGATACTTCATTTCCTTCGTGGAATCGAGTCCGTTCACCTGGACGAGCAGCGGGCTGCGCGCGTCGGCCCCCTTCGCTTTCACGAACAGACCCGCTAGATGCGTCTCGCCGTATGGAATGACGATTCGTTCGCAGTTCTCGGCCGAGAGCGCGATCCCTTTGTCGAACGTATCGAGCGAGCGACGGTACAAGTCGATGCGGCCGGGCGCGTCGTGCGCCAGCATGCGCTCGGCCGTGATCAGATAGATCGCGGCCCGCTTGTACTTCGCGCCTGCCGACAGCAGCCTTCCTCGCGCCTCGTCTTCGCTCGCCAGATCGCAAAGACGGTCTGCCGTCTGAACCCACGCCTCGCGAAAGGCACGCGTGCCTTGCGCATCCGGCTGCCTGGCTGCGTCTTGCAGCGGCGCGCACGTGGCTTCGATCTCGCCCATGCGTGCGCCCATTTCGATGGCGAGATTGACGGACAGATCCCAGACGTAGTTGGTCGGAAAATAACGGAACATTGCGCTTTGCCTTGGTTGAAATAGCGGAGTACCCGGGCGCAGCGCGCGTGAAGGCGCTGTCACTTGCGCTCGCCCGGCATCGTCGATGTTCAGCCTTTGCGTCCGAAGCCCGGCCAGAGCGGGATGGCGATATTCAGCCAAACGCTGTTGCTCTTGGCCGTATTGGCGGCATAAAGGCCTTGCTGATAGTTGATGTTCACGTTCCAGCTTCGCGCGTCGTAGACGATCGACGGGCCGATGCCGAACGTCTTCATACGATTGCCCACGCTTACCCCGTTCGCTTTGTCGTCGCCGAATTGATTCAGATACGCTCCGACTACCCCCACCTTCCAGGGGCCGAAGTTCCAGCCGGCATTGAATTCGCCGACGTAGCCGTCGCCCGAGCTGTAGTTCGTCGCACCGTTCCTGGAATTGAGCAGCAGCCGATTCGCCAAGCCCACGTCGATGCCGTTCGGAACGTTGTAGCGCACGGAGAACACCGGTTGCACCGAGGTGTAACCCACCGCGACACTTGTCTTCACGGGACTGTAGGAGCCCGTCTCGAACGCGACGTCGATGCCCGTCGCAATCGCGAGGTTCTGCGACAGATGCCATTGCAGCAGCACCGGCGTCAGCGTGATATTCGAAAGACCGTTTTGCGTGCTCGACTGTCCGAACACGCTCGTATGCAGCGAGACGACCGGAACGACCAATTGGGTGTAGACGTTCGCGCCCAGCAAGTGAAACGGATAGGACACCAAAAGGCGCGTCGTGGCCGAATACGCCGACAGGCTGAACGGGATCGGCAACTTCTTGCCGTCGTTGCCGTAGAGCCCATTTGCCCAGGTGTAGTTGAACTGCTCGAGCGCGAACAACCCGGGGATCGGCGGCAGATTGGCGATGTTGGTCCCGACTGCGCCTGCGGGATACGGGGAAGCCCCGCCTTCGAACGCCTGAGCATCGTTCATCGACCCGACGGCCAACACCGTGCAGCCTGCAACGGCCGCGATCAGTCTCTTGGACATGCTGTCTCCTCAACCTAGGGGCGCGCGCGCCGCCTGGCGTCTCTTTAATAATGGAAAGCGCGGTGCGAAACGGATGGCGTACGGCGGTACGGGTTCCGAACGTGCCCTGACGCTGGCCTCCCGAAGCGATATTCGTTGCGTTGTCGCTTCGAGATGAGGCTAGGTTAAGATAGGCCGGAGTATCCTAAAAATGGATTCGATCCATTGGCGGTATCGACGGCGTCAATACTTTCGGGTGAAACCCTGATACGCGTGATCGGAGACAGCACGCATGCGGTTCAACAAGCTCGACCTCAATTTGCTCGTGGCGCTCGACGCGCTGTTGAGCGAACAGAACATCAGCCGCGCCGCCGAAAAGATTCATCTGAGTCAGTCAGCGATGAGCAACGCGCTGGCGCGGCTGCGCGAATACTTCGACGATGAGTTGCTGGTGCAGGTTGGCCGCAAGATGGAGCCGACGCCATGTGCGCAAGCACTGAGGGACCCGGTGCGCGACATCCTCGTGCGTGTCGATGCGACGGTGGCTGCGCAGCCCGAGTTCGTACCGGCACAGGCTAACCGCCTGTTCCGCCTGTTCGTATCGGACTACACGATGACGACGCTGATGCCGCACCTGTTCAAGCTGGCCTATGCGCAGGCGCCCGGCATTCGCTTCGATCTGCGTCCGCAGATCGCGTATCCCCACCGCGTGCTCGAGCGTGGCGAAGCGGACCTCTTGATCATTCCGAAGGAATACTGCTCGACAGAACATCCGGCCGATGTCCTGCTTGAAGAGACGTATTGTTGCGTCGTGTGGGATCAAAGCCCGCTTGCGAAGGGGCCGATGACGGCCGAGCGCTATATGGCGGCCGGCCATGTCGTCGTGCAGGTCGGCGATGGGCAGACTGCGCTCGAAGCCTGGTTCATGCAGCGGCTTGGCGTCGTAAGGCGTGTGGAAGCGAGCACCTACAGCTTCGTGTCGCCGGCCTATCTGCTACCCGGCACGGACCGCATTGCCACGATGCATCGGCGGCTTGCTCAGGAGGCGTCGCGCAGCTTGCCGATCGTGCTGCGGGACGTGCCGATCGCCGTCCCGACGATGGAGCAGTCCATACAATGGCACAAGCATCGCACGTCGGACCCCGGGCTCGCGTGGTTGCGCGGGCTGTTGAAAGAGGCCGTCGCGGCGATGGACAGCGTGCATCACGATGCGCGCTGAGACGGCGCGAATCAACGTGTAGTCAATTGGAGCCCCGATATTACGGGCCTTCTGCCGCCCGGTCGGCTGCGAGTTCGCGCGACTGGCAGCTCATTCGCATCGAGACCACGCGCCACCCTGCGGCCGTGCTAAAACCGCGCTGACCATTCACTAGCTGATACGCATCGAGCGCATGATGAGAGTCGAAGACGGGAGCACGTACCCGGCAGCACCCGGGGGCGGGCCGAGCCAGCAGCGCCGCCCGCCTGCACGGCGGCCCGGGGCCGCTACACCCTCCCCAACCGCCTCCGCCCCATTGACCGAACTGGCCGCGCAACGCACCGAGTTACCGCGCCGACGGCGTACGACCCTGTCGGACCCGTTGATCGAAACGCCGCTCGATCATTACGCGATCGAGTCTCTCGTCAACGAGCATGAATTCAATGGAAGCCGTCCTGACCAGCGACTCAATATATTGTTCACGCCATCGCAGCTAAGGGGCGAAAGCCCGTACTGGGACCTTGGCGCGGAAACCATATCGAGTACAGGAGGCGCGATAGCCGTCTATGGGCAAGCCCATGTCGGGCCGCTTCGCGTGATATCCGTAATCGCCTCGCGACGACAGGATGACGAGCCGCTTGCCCGCGTCGGCGAGGAGCGGCCAGTACGGCTCGCCCACACGGCTGCGGTCGAACCCGAACGTGCGCCCCACGCGCACGATGTTGTCGATGTAGGCCTTGAACTGGGCCGGCGGGCCGAAGTTGTACATCGGTACCCCGGCAACGACGAGGTCAGCCTCGATCAGCTCGTCGATCAGCGTGTCGCTCGCACGCAATACCTCCCGCATCCATTCCTCGCGCGCTTCTTCGGGCGTGAAGGCGGCATGGATCCACCGCCCCGAAACAGGCAGCGGCGGCGCCTGGCCCACATCGCGGTAGATCACCTTCGTGCCGGGGTGCTGCTGCATCCACCGTCGCACGAAACGAGCGGTGAGACGCCGCGTGTGGGACCCGTGCGCAACCGAATCGGATGCACCTGGGCGCGCGCTGCTATCGATATGCAATAGTGTGGTCATGTTCGGTTCATCCATCGTTAGGTGATATGGGATCATCTATGTCAACTCTACATATGCCGATTCGGATCGAAAACTGATACGATTTCATCGAATAGATGATTTCAAATCACCTTTATATGTCGACTCGACTACCGTCATTGAGCGCGCTGCGCGCGTTTGAATCCGCAGGCCGCCTCCGTAGCTTCAAAATGGCCGCTGACGAATTGGCCGTCACCCCGACGGCAATCAGCCACCGGATTCGCGTGCTCGAGCAATACATCGGCCGTCCGCTCTTCGTGCGCAAGGTGCGTGCGGTCGAACTGACGCCGGATGCCCATCTATTGCTCGCGGCGGTGAGCGCCGGCTTTCAGACGATCGCCACGGCGATAGAGCGGATCCGGGAACCGCGCCGTGCATCGGTCACGCTTTCCACGACACCGGCGTTCGCTGCCAAATGGCTCGTGCCGAAGGTGGCCTCGTTCCAAGCGGAATTCCCCGGCATCGATCTACACATCCACGCCTCGAATGTGCCAGTCGATTTGAATGCGGGGGCTGTGGATCTCGCGATCCGCTATGGAACAGGCGGCAACGGGCGAGACACGGCAACGTTGCTGCTCGAAGACGCGTTCGCGCCGGTGGCAAGCCCGGCCCGCTCGCGCAAAATCGGCAAAGACGCATCGCAGTGGCCACTGATTCACTTCGACTGGCATCGGCCGCTCCCCGTCAAATTGACGTGGGCTGCCTGGGCACGCAAGGCGGGGTTGAACACGTCGGCGCTGCCGGCCGGCATTCGGTACTCCGAAGAAAGCCATGCCATCCAGGCGGCGGTGTCGGGCCAGGGCGTCGCCCTGCTGAGCCTCCTACTGATCGAGGAGGAATTGCGTCTCGGGCTGCTTCGCGTCGTTGCCGGCCCGAGACTCGCCGGCATGGCCTATCACCTGCTCAAACCCGAACGTCGCCCACTGTCCACGGCCGCATTGACGGTAGAACGGTGGCTGATCCGCGTCGCCGCTGACAGCCTTCGCGCCGACGCTGCCGCACGCTGAAAACCGAGCTGGAGCGCGCTCGGGCAGATTGCATTGGGGCGCACACACCGGCGCATGGCATTGGGAGGACGCAACACGCAAAGCCGGCAACGAACGCTCGGCGTATCATGATCCCTATCGTTCGCCCAAGCCGGCGAACGTTCGTTTGAAGGAGGGTGCATCATGAGGCGCCTCTACTTTCTCGCGCCCGACGCGGTACTCGCCCGGGCAATCGTCGACGACCTGCTGCGCGCGCGCATCACCTGGCAGCACATCCACGTGCTCGCGAACCACGACGTCACGCTCGAACAATTGCCCGAGGCCTCGCTGCTTCAACGCAGCGACGTGGTCCATGCGTTGGAGCGCGGCGTGGCGCTCGGCGGTGCGACCGGGGCATTCCTCGGTCTTATCGCTCTCGCCTTTCCGCCAGCGGGACTCACGATCGCCGGCGGTGCCGTGGTCGGCATGACGCTTGCGGGCGCCGGTTTCGGCGCCTGGACTGCCGCGATGATCGGCGTCGATGAGCCGAATGCACGGCTCACCCGCTTTCGCGAAGCCATTCAGGCGGGCCAATTGTTGCTGATGGCCGACGTGCCCGTTTCGCGCGAACACGAAATCGAGGCGTTGGTCGCGCAACACTTCCCGCAAGCCGAGCTGCGCGGCGCAGAGCCCACGACGCCAATCTTCCCGTGATGCGTTTCGCGCGCCGCGCTTGCCTGGCAGCAGGCCAAGGCCGCCCGTTGCGCGGAAAACCGCACGGTTTTGGCCGCATTGTGTCCATCGGCCTCGCGCCCGAGCGTCATTGTCGCGGCGGCCCGTTAAAGTGTCCGCCGCAACTCGAGCACGGAGGCTCACATGCAATACCTGCTGATGATCTATTCGTCGGAAACCGAGTGGCACCGGCTGACCGATAGCGAGAAAGAGCAAAAGGTTGCCGCCTATCAGGCTTACACCGAGTCGCTGCGCAAGGCCGACGTCATTCTCGGCATGAACCGGCTACAACATACGAACTCGGCAACGACAGTGCGGCTCATCGACGGCAAGCCGCAGGTGCTCGACGGCCCCTACTCCGACTCCAAGGAGCAACTGGGCGGCTACTACCTGATCGATGTGCCGGACCTTGACGCGGCGATTGCCTGGGCTTCGCGCTGTCCGGGTGCGAGCCACGGCATCATGGAAGTGCGGCCGATATGGACGAAGCCTTACCAGGCGCAGCAAGGGGCATGAGTGCCGCCCACGGCAGCGACGGCGCGCAAGGGGCGGCACACGCGCTCGCGCATGCCGTGGCGCGCCGCAGCTACGGCAAGCTCGTCGCGCTGATCGCGATGCGCACGCGCGACGTGGCCGCGGCCGAGGACGCATTGGCCGATGCATTCGCGGCCGCGCTCGCCGATTGGCCCGAACGCGGCTGCCCCACGAACCCCGAGGCCTGGCTCATGACGGTGGCCAAGCGCCGCGCGATCGATGCCGCGCGGCATCGCCGCATCGGCGACGAACTGATGAACCAGTTCGTACTGCTTGCCGATGAGATCGATGAAAGCGAGCCCGGCGCGTTGCCCGATCGGCGCCTCGCGCTATTGTTCGCCTGCACGCATCCGGCACTCGAAGCGGCGATCCGTACACCGCTGATGTTGCAGGTCGTCCTCGGGCTAGACGCGAAAACCATCGCTTCCGCGTTTTTGATGTCGCCCGCCGCAATGAGCAAGCGACTCGTGCGGGCAAAACACAAGATTCGCGACGCAGGCATTCCATTTCGCGTGCCCGAGCCCGAAGAATTACCCGAACGGCTTTCAACCGTGCTCGAGGCGGTCTACGCCGGCTTCGCCCAAGGATGGACGGACCCCGCCGGCATCGACGTCGTGCGTTCGGATCTGGCGGACGAGGCACTCTATCTCGCGCACCTGATCGCCGAGCTGTTGCCTGACGAACCGGAAGCGCTCGCGCTACTTTCGCTGATGCTCTTTGCGCACGCGCGACGCGATGCGCGGCGCAATGCGGCAGGCGAATACGTGCCGCTTTCCGCGCAAGATCCCGCCGCGTGGAACGCCGCGATGATCGAGGCAGCCGATCGATTGCTGCGACGCGCGAGCGCGTACAACGCAATCGGGCGCTTCCAGCTCGAAGCTGCGCTGCAGTCGGCGCACGTGGAGCGCTGCCGGACCCGACGGTCCAATTGGCAGGAAGTCTTGCAACTCTACGACGCCCTGCAAGCGATTGCCCCGTCGCCCGTCGTCGCCGTCAACCGGGCGCTCGCGCTCGCAGAGTGCCAAGGCGTGGATGCCGCGCTCGATGCGCTCGCAGAACACGCCGATGATCCGCGACTCGCTGAATACCAACCCTACTGGGCCGCCCGTGCAGACCTGATGGCGCGCGCCGGCGCAGCGCAGGAAGCGCTTATTGCCTATGAGCTTGCGATCGGGCTCGAAGTCGATCCGGCCGTGCGCCGGTTCTTGCAGGAAAGACGCGCCGGCGTTGCGGCACACCAATCGGCGCGATAAACGCCCGACCGTTTGGGGCATCGTTTCAAGCCTGTAACGCTTTGGCGCAGTGCGCTACGGCTGCGCGGCACGTGCGCGTCTGCCGGATATCGGCAGTGCCGCGTCGTAACGTCATGCGGCAAGCCGTCGAAGCAATGCCGTCGCCCTTGACTGCCTGCAGCGTTTCTCCGTCGAAACGTCCGGACCGTCCGGCTACCCGATCGGCGTGATGCCGCGAAGCGGCACGTACGGTAGCTCGCTGCGCAGCACGCATGGCATGGGATCTGCTCATCTCGGTTCATACCGGGACAGCACCGGCGAAAAGAGGCTCCCATGAGAACGCTGTTCATTACCCTGTTGCTGGCCAGTCCCGTGCTGATTGCTTATCAGCTCAGGCCTGAGGAAATGCAGCAGGTCTTCTCGGGGATCCTGCAGTACGTGATATCCCGTGCGCTTGGCTGAGCTTGCCTTGAGGCTGCGACGACCGCGCGCGATGCGCGTGGAACGCCGCTTATCGCGAATCGGCTAAGACATCGAGCGCGCGCGCACGCGGCGAGCCGCCCGCGTCCTTCGTTGTGCAAAACTTCGAAGAAGCGCTTGATTCGCGCGTTGGCGCATCGACGCTGCGCCGCAAGGTCGTCGGGGCTCGCCGGCGGCAGGCCGTCCGCCCCATCGCCCGGTTCAGCCGAAACGCCGTCCATACGGACGGGGGCGTTCGCGCCGCTTCGTGCCGTCGGCCGCGTGCGTCCCCCTTGTCTGGCCTGCTCTGCGGCGCAACGGCGGTTGAGCGAGATCCTTCAGTTCGACATAGGCGCTGTTGGTCCAAGCGAAGCCTGTCTGGCGGTCGGGGCTCGGCCCCGTCGCGCCCGCGTCGGCTTGCGCCTCGGCAGCGAGTCCCGAATATTCGCCCGCCTTGCTGATCCCGCCGTCGCGCGTGAATTTCTCTTCGATCACGCCGGTCTGCAGGTAGTTGCGCTCGACCGTCCCGGTAAAGCCGGTCGCGACCTTGCGGACGAACCGGCGTGCCGCGCGCCGCGAGCCGGGCAACATGTAGTTGCCGGCACCCAGCACGCCGATGATCTGCTCGGGCGCCCACAGCGCCAAATCCCATTGTTCCTCCGGATTGCCGACCGCCGTCGTTGCGAGCCCATGCTCATTGACGAGTTCGCGCTCGACCGGCGCGAGGTTGGCGCGTGCCCTGCGCCGCCCTGCGGCGTTCGCGAACAGCACATACATCGACTGCGAATGAACGACGCCCGTTCGCTGCCCCTCGCGCCATAAATAATCGGTAAAGACCTTTTGGTCGGGGTCCCACATATGCCGTCGGATACCCTTGCCGAGCGCCTTCGCGCGATGGCGGAACGCCTGTGCGGCGGCTCGATCGCCCAGTGCGGCGGCCGTGTCGGCCATATGTTGAATGCAGGCCGCGCGCAGCGCCGTGAGACTGACGGACGCCATGTCGGTCACGCGCAGTGTCTCGAGGTTTTCGCCGTCTTCGGACCATCGCGCGGGCGCGTAGTCCTGTCCCGTCTCCGCGCCCCCATGCAGTTCGCGATAGACCCGTTTGGGGTCCTTTCCTTGAGCCGCCGCCTTATCGCCCGTTGCGACATCCTTGTCGAACGACTCCTCACGGGGCTCGTCGTCGTCGCTCCAATGACGGTACATGACCGTGCCGTCGTGCAGCTTGATGACGTGACGATAGGCCTGTCCAGGTTCGAGCGTGTCCAGGCCGTCGTCCCAGAACGCGTCTTCCTTCATCATCTGCGGCAGATAGCGCGCTGAGGCGGAAGGGTCGACGGCATTGAGTTCGCGTACCATCATCGAGAAGAACGGCAGCTGCGACCGATCCCTGTAATAGCTGCGACCGCCGTTCGGCGGGAACCCGTATCTATCGATCTGGTCCGCGATGTTCTGCACCATCCCGGCCGCCAGGTCGGTGAGCACGTTGGCCCGCTCGATATTGCCGGCCTTCTTCATGTCGCGTGCCGCCTTCAGCAGGCCCCGAACCGTAAAGTACGTGTCCCAGTAGTAGGCTTCGCTGAAGCGAGGGCTCGGTACGACGTGCGGATGCTTCATCGTCAACAGCGAGGTCCAGTGCCGGAGAACCGCCGATGGCAGCAGGGTGAGCACATCCCACATTCGGTCGATGTGGTCGAGGATCGGCATCGACGGGTCCGGCTCGTAGTCCGTCCCTGCGACCTCGACGATCTCGAAGTGCGTTTCGACGAACGCGCGCAAATCGAAGTCGGGCGCTTCCCGCTGGGCATGGTAGTCGGCCATGATCTGCGCCGGCGTCAGTTCTCCGCGCGGCACCATATCGACGAAAGTCTTGCTGTCCTGGAAGATGCCCGACATCTGCACCGCCTCGAAGAGCCCCGGGTACAGCATGCGTGGCGTCGGCGGAAATCGGCCTGCCGGACCGGCCGCATCGAGCGCCTCGCGCCGCGTGATCGAACGGGTCTCGACGATCCGCCCTGACCCGGCACGTCGAGGTCGTCCCGAAACGCGCCGGGCGCGGTCGGTCTGCTCGATCGATGCGCCGGCGAGCGACGGGTGCGAGGCGACCCCACCGTCAATCATCCCAACGACGCGGCCGCTCGCCGCGCCGGCCATGGAAGCGAGCGCGCCATTCAGCGCGGCGGGCGCCTCGGCGAGGTGACGCACGATCACGCGGTCCTCGTCCCGCGTGAGCCGCCCCTTGGCGCGGGCGAGAGTGGCGGAGAATGCGGCCAGCACCGCCAA